>JAAETI010000711.1 GCA_024228555.1 bacterium
GAGCTTGGATGTACCTTTACCGCAAACTCTAGCTTGGGCCACGGGGGCGCGGTCTATGTCGACGACAACGCATCTCAACGCCCCACGACCAGACCTACGTTGAGCGTTTGTGACTTCGACGGGAACAGCACCGCTTCCAACCACGGCGGAGCCTTCTTCGGCTACAACAAGAACTGCTATCTGACCTTGTCCAACTGTACGTTCGGTACAACCACCGCGAACACCGCCGGCATCGACGGGGGTGACCTGGGATTCCGCTTCCAAGTCGATGCGACCCTGAACTCTTGCACGTACACAAGCCTCTATGCCGACGGCAGTGTGAGTCTGACGATCAACTGAAAGGATCTCGGGGCCTTCGGTGACCCCATCGCTGCTGTCGTAGAGCGCCAAATCCGCGCTAAGGATTAGACATCTGATCCCGCCCGGATTGGCGCCAGGGGCCCCGACGATCAGATCGTCTTTGCCGTCGCCACCGACATCCCCCGCAGAAAATACAGATACACCTGAGTAGTTCCACCCGTCGGTGCCGTTGAATTGGTAGGAGGCGCCGGTGGCAGCACCATCCGCAAGCGTGATGATTCCATCGTTCGCCGTGCCGCCATTTGCCCTATGCCCGACGCGCCACTTTGTTGGCCAGGATCGAAATCAGAAGGCCCAGCATCACGTAGCCCAGGATGACTTCGAACATCACTACAATGGACCCCACCCAATTGCCAGCGTGGATGTCGCCGAACCCAAGCGTAGTGAGAGTCACGACGCTAAAATACACCGCCGCCA
>JAAETI010000712.1 GCA_024228555.1 bacterium
CACCGTCATCGTTGCCGCCCTGACCAGGACCGATCACCGAATCAGGACGCTCCCCTGGGGACCCCAAGACCTGCTAGACGCCGACGATCGCCCCACCGTGAGCGCTCTGATCGGCGACGAACTGATCTCCATACTCCCCTCCACCGCCCCGGTTCACGAGATCGCACGAGCGACCAGTGAGCGCCTACGTACGATCGACCCCGATATTCGTGTCGGAATCGGCGGAGCTCACACCGGCGCCAACGGTCTCCGACTCAGCTACTTCGAGGCCAAAGAGGCCACGACCCACGGACTCGGCGTCAACGAATGCGAGCCACTGAACCTTTCCACTCTGCTCCTGGTAAACCGCGAACTACCTATCCGCGAGATGGCAGAGAGTCTCCTGAGCCCCCTGCTCAGCCATGACCGCGAACGAGGCTCAGAATTGATGCAGACACTGGCGACCTACCTCGACTGTTCAGCATCCGCCGCCGAAGCCGCCAAACGGCTCCACCTCCACCGCAATTCCTTGCGCTACCGCCTCTCTCAAATCGAGAAGCTGACTGGTCATGACCTCGGCGAATTCGCCGACCGGGTCCGCCTCTGGATCGCCATCAAGGCTCTGGAGGTACAAGGCGAACTCGCCCCATAGCCATCACACGAGCAGCTGGACAGCAGGGCCGCACGGCCAGGCCACCCGCCCCGGCGGAAGACTACGACACTGCGGCGTCGAGAGATTCGGAGAAGA
>JAAETI010000713.1 GCA_024228555.1 bacterium
GGGCGTAGTGTTGAGGTTGGGTCCGGGTAGTGACTTATCCGAAGTGCCGGTGTATCAGGGTTTGAGCCGGTCACGCTGGAATAAGAGTCGTCCCTGGGTGTCCTCCCGGACCCGTTACCCGTCTATCGGTTGTCGGCTACGAGTCGTCGATAGACGACGTCTGAGATACGTCGTTTCAGGGCCCGGATTGCTTCTTTGGAGGTTTTGCCTTCTGCGATCTTTTTGTCGTAGTAGGTGCGGCCGTCACTGGGATAGCGGAGCTGGGTAATCGCTGCGATGTGGAGGACATGGTTGAGTTTGCGGTTCCCGCGTGGGTTGAGCCGATGCCGGTTCTTGTTTCCTGAGGATGCTTCTATGGGGGCAGTGGCGTTATACGACGCGAAATGGCCGGCAGTGGGGAACCGACCAATGTCGCCGACCGCACCGAGGATCATGGCTGCTCCGATTGGTCCGATCCCGCGGATGTCACACAGGCTGGTGCCCGATGCGATTACTGCAGTCCGTATCCGTTTCTTCGACGCCAACATCTGTGTGTCGAATCGTGTGATATCGTCGACGAGTTCGCCGGCGATCACTACCCGCAGGCGGGTCACCTCATCGGTCACATCGATGTCGCTGAGCAGCGAATTCGCTTTGTTTACGGTCATTTCTGACCCAATACCGCCGGGAACGAGTTCCATCAA
>JAAETI010000714.1 GCA_024228555.1 bacterium
ATGCCCACATGCTCATCCTGGGTCCCACCGGCGCGGGGAAGTCCGCACTGCTGGTCTATCTACTGCAGCAGATGGCCGCTGTGTACCGCCCACGCATCTTCATCATCGAGGCAGGGGGTTCATTCTCCCTGCTCGGTCAGGATTTCGGGGCGAACGGACTCTCGGTCAACCAGGTTACGCTCAATCCGAACGTGGATGTCAGCCTGCCGCCGTTTACCGACGCCTTGCGCATGCTGGAGAAGGAGAGTCGTCTCCGGGTCATCATCGATCCCGATGCGCTGGACGATGACGAAACCGACGAAGAGGGCACGGGCAGGGATATCCTCGGCGAGATGGAGATCGCGGCGCGCATCATGATCACCGGTGGTGACGAACGCGAAGATGCGCGCATGACAAGAGCCGATCGACTGTTGATTCGAAACGCGATCTTTCTGGCCGCCAAAACGGTTAAAGAGAGCGAACGCGCCCAAGTGATCACCGAAGATGTGGTGGCAGCACTGCACGCGATCGGTCGGGATCAGACGCTGCCCGAGTCCCGGCGTAATCGCGCGATGGAGATGGGGGATGGCATGGCGCTGTTCTGTTCAGGTCTGGCCGGTTACTTCTTCAACCGGCCGGGTACGCCCTGGCCGGAGTCCGATGTCACCATTCTGGAGATGGGCATACTGGCCCGGGAGGGCTACGAGGATCAGCTGACCGTCGCCTACATCTCAATGATGAGCCACATCAACGACCTGGTGGAGCGTCATCAGCACGATGCCCGGCCCACGCTGGTGATTACCGATGAAGGTCACATCATCACCACCAACCCGCTGCTGGCCCGCTACGTGGTCAAGATCACCAAGATGTGGCGCAAGCTCGGCGCCTGGTTCTGGATCGCGACCCAGAACCTGGAGGATTTTCCAGACGCCAGCCGTAAGATGCTCAACATGATGGAGTGGTGGTTATGCCTGGTGATGCCCAAAGAGGAGGTCGAGCAGATCGCCCGTTTCAAGGATCTGACCGATGTCCAGCGCAGCCTGTTACTTTCCGCACGAAAAGAGCCGGGGAAATATGTGGAGGGGGTGGTTCTCTCCGACAACTTGGAAGCCCTGTTTCGCAATGTCCCGCCGCCGCTGTCATTGGCGCTGGC
>JAAETI010000715.1 GCA_024228555.1 bacterium
ATAAGAGCGGGTCGAATCAGCTCAAAATCGGCCCACTCTCGGGCGCGCGACGAGCGATGACCGATATGGTTGGCACCTCTATTGGCGAGCGAAGAACTCGATCCTCTGGCCGATGCCGGCGGCTCGCGCCGTTTCGCCGTGCTCGCCGCCGCCGCGGCCGTAGCCTGAGACTCTGCGCCCCCGTCGGCAGGCCCGACTCGTAGCGCGCACTCTCTGTAATGCGAGCTTCACCGGCGGAAGTGTATCTCGTCGGTTGCTCATCTCAAGAGACATTCGCAAAAACCAGAAAACCGGTATCTGTTTAGCGGGTACCTGAGGGCCTGAGGCGTCTTCACAGCGGGCTGCCCTTGCGCTGATAGTAGGTCCGTGATCGAGATTGGCTGAGCCTTCTTTGGACCGATCGAAGCGCTGGCGTGGTTGGAGGAAGGAGGTCGCGTTAACGCCGGGGGCTGGACTTTTGGCCGCCGTTGCGCTACGGTACCGGCATGAAGGAGATTCTCGAGACCGCCGAGCTGCCGTCGATCGTCTTCAAAGGGCGGGTCTTCACGGCGTCGGAGCTGCAGCTGATCCGTAAGTTGGTCTCGACGTTTCCTGGGTTGAGTCGGCAGGAGCTGGCCAACACGGCGTGCGAGTGGCTCGAGTGGCGTCGACCCAAAGGTGGGTTGAAGACCCTGGAATGTAAGCAGCTGCTGAGCAAGCTGGAATCCGAAGGCTATCTCAAGCTGCCGGTTCTGAGGGCGACCAAGCCCCGCGGGGCTGTGACCTCGGTGCCCCGCACCCAGCAAGGGGAGGCGCAGGAACCGCTCACGGGCACGGTGCGAGAGGTCGCTCCGGTGACGCTGAAGCGGGTTCAGCAGGCCGAGGATCGTCGGCTTTGGCGCGAGTTGGTCGGGCGCTACCACTATCTCGGCCACAAGGTGCCGTTCGGTGCGCATCTGCGTTATCTGATCGAGGTGGCGCGGCCGTCGCCGCGGGTGGTCGGCTGCCTGCAGCTGTCGAGCCCAGCGTGGAAGATGGCGCCGCGAGAGCGATGGATCGGGTGGAGCGAGCCGGTGCGAGAGCGCCACCTCCAAAAGATCGTCAACAACAGCCGGTTTCTGCTGCTGCCGTGGGTCGAGGTGCGCAACCTGGCCAGCAATGTTCTGGGCCAGATGGCGCGGCAATTGCCGCAGGACTGGCAACGGGCCTACGGCGTGCAGCCGCTGTTGCTGGAGACCCTGGTCGAAGAGGGTCGCTTCGCCGGGACCTGCTACCGGGCGGCGAACTGGATTGATGTCGGGCTGACGCAAGGTCGCGGGCGCATGGACCGTGAGCACCAGCGCCATGGCGCGTGCCGCAAGCGGATCTTTCTTTACCCGCTGGTGGCCCGGGCTCGGGCAGCTCTGCGGGGGGAAGTCTGAAGCATGGGCAGCACCGGCACCGTCGAGCTCGAACCGTGTGCGAGTTGCGCATCCACGCAGCGGGAGAACCGGCGTCTGCGGGCCAGGGTCGTGCAACTGGAGGAAGAAATCGAGCGCCTCTTGAAGCAACATAAGCTCGACCAGACAGAGCTGTCGCGTCTGAAGGATCTGTTGGAGAAGGCACGGCGTGCGGGCAAACGCCAAGCGGCGCCGTTTTCGAAGGGTCCGCCCAAAAAACAACCCCGCCGTCCGGGCCGCAAGCGTGGGAACAAGTACGGCAAGAAGGCCCACCGGAAGCCTCCGAAGAAGGTCGATGAGACCTTCGAGGCGCCGTTGCCCAAGAGCTGTCCGGCGTGTGACGGGGAGGTGGAAGAGCAGCGGGTCGCGGTCCAGTACCAGACGGATCTGCCGCCTGTAATCGAGCCTTGGGTGAGGCAGTTCCTCGTCCACATTGGCGACTGCCTGCAATGTGGTCGCCGCCTCCA
>JAAETI010000716.1 GCA_024228555.1 bacterium
CCACCGGACCTTGGTCCCCAGCATTGTCGAGCACGACGAAGTGCCGCTGGGTTGTGCTCTCTGTTCATCGGCGATCAGATTTGTCGATCGGTTCCGCTCGGTCTGTTGCTCGCGTTGAACCCTGGTGTCGTCCGATCCTCCTGATTGCCCGCCTACCTGCGTCTTGCGGCGCGTCGTCAGCTGTTGCTCTGCTCGTGCCCGGCAGCTTGCCCGAAGGAACTCGAGTGCGCTCGACGGCTGTCGTTGTGCACAAGCCTTCGGGCACCCCGGCCACGTTGAAGTTCAATTCGAGGTGTCTGAAGTCTTGATCGCCGGACAGCACACCCAGCTGGTCGTGCTCAGCGAGCCACTGGCGTCAGAAGCAAGGTTGCAACGGATGCCTACTGGGGGGCAATGCCGAAGCTGGTTGATGGTGTCAATAGAGAGCCCAAGAGCTCTAGCGAAGGAACTCTCGGCCAGTGTCGTCTGCAGCGGCAATGGGACACGACCTCTTTGAGAATATTCTCGAAGAGTGTCAGTGGGATCAAAGGGCGGCGGCGTCCAAAATAGTGATGAGTGAAGATTGGGGGCTGAGTGACGAGTCGTTGTACGTGAAGCACAGCGATGCCTTGATTCGGTACGCCACCACCATCGTCGGACCGGCTGACGCCGAAGACGTCATGATCGACGGGGTCCTGTCGGCTATGCGGTCCCGGAGCTGGGCCACGGTCGACAACAGGAAGGCGTACCTCTAGCTCGACGACGGGCCAGGCCGCCACCCTCGGTGACCGCATCGGGAGCACGCCGGGATCTCTCAGCTGTCGTCCGGCAAGCAAGCGTTGAGCGTGCTAGGTGAGGAGCGCCTCAGCTCCTTTCCGGACGGTGGTCGGTGGATGCCGGGTCAGTGGTGGAACGCTTCGCAGGAGCCGACGACGAACTGGCCCGGGGCGAGCTCGACCGCGAAGAACAGCAGGGCAGTCTCGACCCGAGTCGGGGGAAGCAACCGGGCGACGACCCGACCCGGGAGTCGGTGCTTCGGGAAGATCAGGCCACAAGTCGACGTACTCCCGAAGGACAGAGCGGGCGGCTTCATGGTCGAACGCCACTCTGGCGGCAGAGCGCGGGCCAAGGGCCCAATCCAAACTGGCAGGAAACGACTCCTCGTAGGCCGCCCTGCCGTGCTCACCTTCGACGATTGGCGCTCGCCAATCGATCAGGCTCACCGACTATCGATGGTGTCGCCGTAGGCAGCTCGATGCCGCTCCACCGCAGCATGGCCCCGCTCAGCCATGGCCGCCATGGTTTGCTCCATGTGATCAGCTCCGAACTTGGCCTTCACATCGTCGAGACTGGCGGGCACCCACTGCGTCACCGGCTCATCAGGGTCTGCCCGCGGCATGGCTGGCATAACGACAA
>JAAETI010000717.1 GCA_024228555.1 bacterium
AATCGCAGAGATCACCGAAGGCGGCGGAGGTGTATTGGCGATCCCCGGTCGGTGTGGAACACGACCCCGTCAACGATGCCACCCCTGGTGGCCACGGCCATGTGCAGCGCATCGACGACGAGGTCGGTGCGCATGTGATCGGGAACCGACCTGCCGATCACCCGCCGAGAGAAGAGATCAATGACGTTGGCCAGGAACAACCAGCCCTCACCAGTCCGGAGATAGGGTGCGGTCCGAAAACTGCGTTACCACATTCTCATGTTCATCTCATGTTTGGCGCCTACTTTCTGAGTATTGAAGTTCTACCCCCTCGTTGTGAGGGTCGGGTAGCTATCCCAAAGGAGATACATATGGAAGTAGTTCATGAGACGCTGTCTGTGGAGGAACTGGAAGACATGTACGAGGCTCCACATTTCCTGAAGAGCGAAGAGGTCCGCGAGTCTCACGTCGCCCAGTTCGTCGCCGTAATAGCTGTCATCGCGGCCTTGTTCGGTACGACCCTCGCGTGGTGCTGGGCCGTATGCAAGGGCCACGGCGGGCTGGACTCCTGCGACGTCGGTTGGATCCGCGCCACGGCTGTCTGTAACAAGAGTTAGGTGTAGCGATTGGCCGGCCAAGTTGCTTGGTCGGCCAATCCATCTTGTGATGATTTCTCTTGACCTAAATGATCATGTGACCCTTGTTGGCTGCGAGGTCGACGACGCTGTGCTACGAAGCGGCCAGGAACGTCTGGAGCTAAACTCTCTCGGGGCTGTCGTGGCGGCCGCCCTTTCTGAGGGACCTATGAGGATCGGCGACCTGGTCGACCAGCTCTCCACATGTTTCCCAGTGATTGATGTGGGCACGATCCGAAGCGATCTGCACCGATTCATTAGCGAGGCCGACAACTATGGGATTGTCGTCATTGATCGCTATCGTCCTCCGTCCTTTTTGGGCCGCCTCTTCTTGGCTGGCCTGAACATCGGTGAGCTGGAATGGCTCGATCGGCCGCAGACCCGTTACCAGCCAACGTTTGGCGGTGTGGCAATTGGGGTGGCGCGAGGGTTCAAGATCTTGCTGCTCCTGGCGTTGTTCAGCACCGTTGGACTTCTCGCTGTGTTCGCTACTGTCCCTGAACAGGTAGGGCGATTGCAAGGTATCGGCTTCGCCCTTTTGCCGCTCGGGTTCGCGATGATCGGTCTTGCCACCATCGTGGCTCACGAGCTTGGACATCTCTACACCGCCCGCCAAAGTGGCGCCCAACCATTGGCGTTCATCTCTGGTCCTCTCCGTATCCATCTTCGGCGTCGGGCGGCGTCAGCTGGAGGTGAGCGACTCATCGCCCTGGCTGGACCAGCAGCCGGAGCCACCATGTCATTGACCTTTGCCGTACTCGCCTGGGGGATGGGTCTTCGGCAGAGTCTGGTAATAGTGGTAGCTGTGTGGTCAGCAGGCCACATTGGGTGCCTGCTGCCCTGGAGCGGCGACGGCCGACAGTTATTGGGGATCTCATGACCACGCATCGAGCCGCGACCGGTGAGGCTAGCCCGCTCGCCATTGCCGATGTCTCCTACCAGTATCCGAGGTTCGAACTCGGACCAGTCACCTTCGAGGTCCGGGCCGGTGAAATACTCGGCCTCGTCGGACCCAATGGCTCCGGGAAGACCACACTGCTCGAGGTGATCGTCGGTAGGCGCCAGCCGGCCAAGGGAACCGTGAGGATCGCTGGTGATCGGGACCCAGTAGAGCCCGAGACCCGCCGACTCCTCGGCTATGGTGCCGACTCCACCGAAGAGCTCATATCTGAGCTAACCGCTGTCGAGTTCTGGAGGATCCACGCCCTGGCCCAGGCCGGGCGAGACGGCCGCGCCAGATGCAACGAGCGTGCGGTCGCGGTCGCCGCGTCACTTGAGTTCGATCCCCCCGCCCAACCGATCTCCACCTACAGCCATGGTATGAAAAAGAAGACCCAAATCGTGGCTTCTTGCCTGCACGAACCGCTCGTCGTAGTTCTCGATGAGCCGACTAACGGTCTCGATCCCCTGACCTCGTATCGTCTAGGTGCCCACGTGGACGCACTAGCAGCCAGAGGATCGGCGTGCCTGATGGCTACCCATGATCTGGCGTGGGCGCAGCGCTTCTGCCACCGGATAGCTGCCATCTCCAATGGCAGGATCGTGGCCATCGGCGACGTCGACGAGATCTTTCCCACCGGCCGTCCCCTCCTCGATCGATTCATGGCTGTCGTCGAGGGTGAACTGCTCTGATGCTGACCGATGAACCATGTCGCCGGCTGTCGCCGCTGCCATTTCGCGATCGGCAGGCCCTCCGCTATGAGCTCGCCATTGCTTCGATCAGGTCGCGGACCGGCCGGTCAGGGACCCGCCCAGGTGTCGTCGCTATCGCCTGGATCGCTACGTTGGTGCTGATCGGAGGTGCTGTCACCGGGGTGGCGGCCCAGATCGACGAGGAAGATCTCGGCAATTTCGACGCCCTGTCGACCCTTCTTGTCGTCATCGTAGCCGTGTTGGCTATAGGGGGAATATCAGCCGTTGCCCTCCGTTGGGCCGTCACCGCTGCACCACCGGGACTGCGGAGCCTCGCGATCCTGCCGATCTCGCAGAACATGTGGGAGTCGAGCATCGTGTTGCCGCTTCGGCTTGGCGCGATCTCGTTCCTGATGGCCGGGGCACCCTTGGGCGTGCGACTTATCGAGCTGGGCTCGGGGTACGGGCTCAGCCACGCAGTCATCACCTACATCCTTGCCGCCATCTCCGGGTACGTCCTAGCCGGGCTGAGCGGGTTGATTGTCGACCTGACCCTGAAGCGACTACCCCAGAACCTGCTCGGAGTGGCCCGAGCCGCTCTATTCCTGGCACTACTGATCGGCTCGGCATATGCCATGTCAGAAGCGGTCAGGGCCGGCGCCGAGGATCCGCTTCTCTGGACCGCTCCAGCGATATGGCCACTCGTCCTACGGTACGCCTTGTTCGCCACCACCGAATCGCTATTGACCGCAATGGCAGTATCAGCGCTGGGTTGGGCCTTGCTTCGCGCTGCGACCACCAGAGTGAGGCACCGGGAAACTCACATCACCGTTGGCCGAGAGCATCACTTCGACGGTCGAGCACCATGGTGGTCACAACAAATGGTTCGAGCTGCTCGGAATCCAAGAGTACAAGAGACGATCATTATGGGCCCTTCCGCCTGCATTGTCGCAGCGGCCATGATCGCGCGGGCCTCCAGGAGCCCGATCAAGATCGAAATGGCGTCGATGGCACTGATATTTGGAGCAGCCACCGCATCAACGCTCGGCCTGTTCGTGCGCAGCCTCTCGTCTCGATGGCCCCAGGAACACGGCCTCGGCCTGTCGGTAACCAAACACCTCACCTTGGCCACAGCGACCAGCCTGGTGCTTGGCCTACCCAGCACAACCATACTGATTGCCACAACGGTGGCCGTCGGCGAGCCGCTGCTACCGATCGTGCTTGCCTACGCTGCCTTGCTGATCATTGCGCTGTTGATTGGTTTCGTCATCCCGCCCAGGTTGGGTGACGGAGTCGCAGAGATGACATACATCTCACTACACACACTCATCACCGGCAGCGCTGTCAGTTTCGGTCTCGGCCGGCTGCCACCAGCGGGCGCCGTGGCAGCAGTGATCGCTCTCGGTGTCGTAGCGGCCCCACTCGCTCACATAGCGGAGCGGAAACGAAGGCGTCCGGTCGAGAGCGCCGCCTCAGAACCTGACCTCCATCAACCAGAGAGAGCATCACCATGAGCCTGCATAGGATCTTCCGAACCGGATTCGCGGCCCTGATCTTGGCCATCCTCGTCACGATGGGCCTTTTCCTAGCGACTGCGTTCCTATCGAGCAATTCGGGTGTCTACACCCTCGGACCGTCGTCGTTCTACTTCTGGGAAACAACCCGGACGGTCGGCACCAACGGCGCCTCCGAAGTCTCGGCTCGACCAGGCCTCGCCCTGACGCTCGTCTGGATCGGGTTCGCAGGACTAGCAGCCCTCTCACTCTGGCGGCGGTCCCAACGAGTGGCACATGACGGCTGAGTAACATCAGCTTCACCGCTACCAGGGGTGTCGTTACGGAAGCTGCGGTATGGGGCCAACTGGGGGTCACCGGGTTTTTTGGGGACTTCGGATTTCAGCGGGGTTTGGGGGTGATGGTGGGGAGTAGGTCCCAGTTGGGGCGGCCGGCGTAGAGGAGTGATCTGATTCGGTAGTTGGCGAAGTTGGTGAACCCGAAAGCGACTCGTTTGATCCGTTTGATCAAGTTGTTCTGATTCTCGGTCGGCCCGTTTGTTGTGTGGGCGTGATGCCAGGCCGCGATCTGGTGCCGCCAGCGGATCAGGGTTCGGCCGAGCTGGCGGATCTCGGGCGGGCAGGACTCGTCTTGGAGGTCATGACCCAGCACTGTCACCCACTCCAATCCGGTGTCGGGATCGGTGTGAGAATACAGCAGGCGGACAAGCTCCTTTGCGTGCCATGCCGTGGGAACTTCGCCAGGGGGATCGCCGGCCTCGAGCAACCCGAGGAGTTGGGTGCGGCCGGCGTCGTCGAGGCGTTCGTCCGCCTTGGTCAGCAACCGCCGGCATCGATACCGCCG
>JAAETI010000718.1 GCA_024228555.1 bacterium
ATCTACGCAGCGCGACCGTAACGGTGGTGGAGTCCGCCAAGGTGTGGGGTGGCGACGACTGCGCCAAGTCCGCCTTCGACGGGTCGAGCCTCGGGCGCATTGCCTTCGAGACTCATGTGACAACGCACTTCGTTGTAGTAGGCCTGATAATTCAGGAGAGTCCCGAGAAGGTGTCGCTCGCCAAGTGCGATGATGTGATCGGTGCACTCTCGACGGATGGATCCGATGACGCGTTCACAGTAAGGATTCTGCCAGGGCGACTTCCTGGCACTGATCACCTCCTCGATCCCCATCGATTTGATTCTCCTCCTGAACATTCGTCCGTAGATCGAATCCCGGTCACGATGGAGGTATCTCGGCACCTCGCCGTCACCTGGGAAGGCCTCGATGATTTGCTGAGTTGTCCATTCCTCGGTCGGGTGCTGCGTGACGTTGAAGTGGACGATCTTGCGGCGGTCATGTGAGAGGACCACGAAGCAGTAGATCGGCTTGAAGGTTAGCGACGGGACCACGAAGAAGTCGCATGCTGCAGCAACTGACATGTGGTTGGCCAGGAATGTGCGCCAGGTCTGCGATG
>JAAETI010000719.1 GCA_024228555.1 bacterium
CGACACGCCAACACCCTCGGAGGGACTCCACAGGCAGTGCTCCGGTGGGCCACAGGAGATCAAAACGGAACATCAACCGGGGGTGAGGCATGGTCGCTCCTCAGACTCTACGGTGCCTCGATGGGGTGTGTTACAGAAGATGAGGACCCGTTCCTAGTGATTCCCCTCACCGACGACACCAAGCCAGGTTTTGTGCCATTGCCTTCCAGTTTTCACCTCTGCCCGAACTAACGATGACCGCACTCACTGATGAGATCAACCGGCTCACCGAACAGCTAGCAGACCTCGGGCTTGACCTGCCAGGATCCCTACACCCCGGCCTCACTCGAGACGAGATCCAGGCTGCGATCGACACCTACATGCCACTCCCCCCCGGAGTAGGCATACCCGAAGAAGTATTCGAATGGCACACCTGGCAAGGCGGGATCCGCCGGAACGAGGACTACACCGGCCCCGCCAAGGCACGCTCGATCGGGCCAGGAGGACATCTTCCGATGCCGTTGGTCCGGATATTCGAGATCATGTATGCAAACGAAGACGGGATGCTCGATGCCCAGCTCGCTGACACCGTGATCCCGCTCTTCGCCCAGAACCAGCACCTACACGGGTATCGGCTCGCACAAGATCACACCTGGCACATCTCGAGATGGAGCGACAACGACGACTACGACCACCTGGTCTGGTCGAACCCGGCCAAACCAGAAACCCATGTCTACGACGCAGCCGTCACCAGCGAATACGTCGCACTGACAGACTGGATGACCGAACTCAACAACGCAATCGCCGATGGCCGCCTCATACGCCACCCAGAAATCAACGCCGTGACGAGCAGCGAAGGAATCCACCACAGCTACCCATGGGGACCGTCCCCCTACTGACACCACCGACGGTCTCGACCTTGACTTCTCGTGGAGCGCGGTCCAAGACGCCACCCAGTTCCTCACAACCAAGCAGAGGCAACTTGTCTGTCACGTCATCGAGGACGGTCTGAGCGTCAACGAGACAGCGTTCTTCCGCCCCCTCTCCAACGCCCGGCCACGCTCAACAGCACGACGAGATAACCCAGCTCGCACGGCCCTGCCCCCCTCAAGGCGACCTCTTTCGACTCTGGGATGATGTCGACACCACCGCTAGAATGCGCTGGTGGACCTCTGCCGCCCGCCGACGGCAAAGTGTTCCCAGCCCACGGCCTCCTGTAACCCGCCTCTTCTTCATTGCATGCGATGATTCCGGGGTCTTGGCCAGGCTCTGGGGTCTCCCCTCCCGCGGTCTCAAAGGCCCCCACCCCTGGACCGTCACGGATACACAAAAAGTACACATCCGCTCCCGTCCGCTCACGTGCGTCGTAGTCGAGATCCCACTATCGAAGCGAACACGAACCCGCCCGAACGCCTTCTATATTTCTTACAAGGAGGGGGTCGGGGGTTCAAGTCCCTCAACGCCCACCAAAGTTCCCGCTGGTCAGAGGCGATCAGCCGGAGGCAGACCCGGCGCAGAGTCAGGGGTTGGGACCCAAGATGGGACCCAAGCCTTCTACTTGA
>JAAETI010000720.1 GCA_024228555.1 bacterium
GGACCTGCTCCTGGCGTCGAGCTCGGAGCGCGGCCAGCCGCTCTTCCAGGGTTGGATCGTCCATTGTCAGTGCTCCATCTTGACTTTGAGTTCGCCCTCGTTCTCCTTGTCGAATTTGACTTCGAACTCGGCTTCGTTGCCATCGGAGAGACGCATGAACTTGACCTTGACCTTGTCTGGCTCGTCCTTTTTGACCCGTGAGACCCAGCCTGGTTGGCGGGCTACGGTCCAGAGTTCCAGGGTGTCCCCGTCATGAAGGGCGATGATGATGGTCGCCACCCCTTCGAACTCGTAGGTGAGGAACTCGGTCGAGTCGGTTTGAGTACTGGGAGCGCCCGAGGTCGGAGTGGGCGTTGTCGGCGCAGCCGTTGACGCCGGCGCCGTGGTGGTCACGTCGTCGTCGTCATCGTCATCGTCATCGGAGGGTGCAGCCTGTGTCGATGAGGCATTGCTTGCAGTACCCGAGGCTGGTGACGAAGCGGCCCCAGTCGGCGAAGTGGCTGGCTCTGTAGAAGTTGACCCTTGCGGTGTCTGCGAATCGGCAGCAGTGTGCGCTGGCCTTGGCAGGGCCAGGGCAACGATCTTGTTCGGGGTGTCGTGACCCTTGGGCTCTCCGAGGCCCTCTGGCCCGGCGGGAACATCGGTCTGTTGGACGGCGTCCACTGCGTCCTGCGCAGGAGCAGCGAGCTGGGCGGGCTGCTCGACGATCGTGTCAGGGGCAACCAGGCCGCGCACGCCAACGTTCAGTCCTGCTGCTGCGAGGACGGTACCCACGATTGTGACTGCGGCATGGTTTGGTGCTGGCAGGGCCATGTGCGGCCCCCTTCAATACCGTAACCGGCACGTGGCACGGCCAAGGTTTGGCGGTTGGCGGGAATATCTACCTAATCGTCGCC
>JAAETI010000721.1 GCA_024228555.1 bacterium
ACTCATGAGCCGCGAGACCGTGGCCACCGGGAGCCCCGTCTCACGCGATAACCCGCTGAGAGTGCCGTCGCTGGTGGGGACCGCCCTCAGCAATTGGAAGGCACGTTCGACCGAGGTCACCGACACCGTGGCCACCACAACCAGACGCCGACCAACGTGAGACTGCTGCGCACCCGGCGAATCCTAGAGCATGAATCGGAAAGAGGGTTACTTTTCCGCTCTACGGAATCAGCGGCCTCCGCCAGTCACCAACGCCGGCCTCGAACCCCGTGCGCTTGTCCTCGATGTCTGAACGGGGGTCATCTGATCATCTGCGCCAAAACGGAAAGCCGTACTTCGTCTAACGGGGGGCTCGTGGTGGTCGTAGGGGTCGGTGGGGTCGCGTGCGGAGGGCTTCTTCGTTGAATGTGTAGGTCCCGTAGGGGTTGATGTGCTTGAACCGGGCGGGGCTGAGATGAGCGATGACCTCGCTGGGCACCTCGATCTCAGTCTCATTGATGGCGTGGCCGAGG
>JAAETI010000722.1 GCA_024228555.1 bacterium
CGAGAAGATCGCGACCGGGCTCCAGTGGAGGCTGGCCCAAGCTCCCGTCTCCAGCCTCGGCCCCCTCGACGACGAAGCCCGAGCCGCCTGCTGGGAGCTCGGCGCCGCCATGGCCGCCACCCTGTTGTGACCGCTCACCGGGATAGCGACCAGCTAGAGGAGCCGCTCCAGGATCTGGGCTACCCCGTCTTCGCCGTGATGGGGAGCGCCGTGATCGGCGACGGCCAGGACCCGAGCGTCGGCATTGGCCATGGCGAAACTGACACCGACCCAGTCGAGCATCGGAAGATCGTTGGAATGGTCGCCGAAGGCCATGGTCTGACTACGACCAATCTGGAGCTGGGAGCACAGGTGCTCCAAGGCAGAGCCCTTGTTGGCGTCGGCATGGGTCACCTCGACGAACATCGCCCCTGAGGTCGATGCGCTCACCCCGGCCGGCAGATGCGGACCAACCGCGTCCAGCCAATCGTAGGTCACGAGCTGGTCATGAGCCGCCATCAGCTTCAACACCTGTCCATGCTCGGATTCCAGATCCCGCGAGGCCGGCCCCGAACCAGGGGGCACATAGTTGGGATCAATGACCTGGCGATTATGGATCCACTGCTCAGAGTGGAAGATGCCGTCCGGCGACTCCCAAGCAAAGCCGACATCGGGGAAGGCATCCAGCAACTTGTCTGTCACCTCCTTGACCTGACCGGCACCGAGTGGGCGCTGATGGACAACGGCTTCGATCTCGGAGTCGAAGACCGTGGCCCCGTTGGAACAGATGATCCAGCGGATGCAACCGACAGGGCGAAGGATC
>JAAETI010000723.1 GCA_024228555.1 bacterium
CCGAGAAGATCGAACCTGTCGTCGACGCCGCGATCGCATCGCCTACCGGCCGCGCTGTGGATCGACGCGTCCTCGACCCGGACGCGACCGATGCGTCTGGGTTCGTGCTGCGCGTTGCTGTAGCCGACGAGTCAGTCCCTGACGGTATGACGTTGGGGTCGCTGGTGGTCAAGTTCTGGTCTGGCTGCGATGAGGCGGGCGAGTGCGAAACCGTTCGCGAACTGTTGACCGGTGTGGATTGGGAGACCGGTGAGCTGGTTGTTCACATCCCGAACCGGGTGCTCGCGCTCTCCTCGACAGTCGTCGACCCGGCCGACGGTCCACCGGCTCGTGCCCAGTCGAACAGCGCGTCCTACTACGGGATCGGCGCCTCAACCAGCACACCCTTCGGTGACTATTCGGCGCTTCCGGGCTCACTGTCTTCGTACCAGGTTGGTGTGCAGACCGGTCACGCGGAGGCCGGCTACTCGTTCACGGTTCCGCCTGCTGTCGGCCCGTCCCCTTCCGTGGGACTGTCCTATAGCTCAGGTGTGGTCGACAACTTCACGTCTTCGGAGAACGGCCAAGCCGGGCTGGTTGGGCTCGGCTGGTCGCTGTCGGGCTCCCAGATCAGTCGTGCAATGCGTTCGTGTTCGGACAACGACGCCAACGGCGATCGTGAAGGTAACAACTGTCTAGCGACCGGCACCTTGGATGACGGGTTCTCGATCTCTCTGAACGGGGTGTCGTCGAGGCTCGCCAAGATCGAGGGCGCCTCGGGCACCCAGGGTGGTCTCACATTTCAGGAGTATCGCCTGGAGTCCGATCCGGGCTGGCGGGTGCGCCGCATCACCGACGCGGCCCCGATGCCTGACGCGATCGACATCGCTGTCCAATCAGGGACCGGGTATTGGCTCGTCGATGCAGGGGGACATGTCCATTCGTTTGGTTCAGCGTCTTGGCACGGCAACACCCCGACAGCGTCCAATTTCGACACCGTGAGCATTGCCGGAACCCCGTCGGGGAACGGCTACTGGCTCGTCACGTCCAACGGTGAGGTGTACACGTTCGGTGACGCCACATTCCACGGAGGTGTGAACCATCTGACGTTGTCGGCGCCGATCATGCAGATCGAACCTACTCCCAACGGTGGCGGCTATTGGCTGCTTGGCGAGGATGGTGCCGTTTACACGTTCGGGAACGCTGGCTTCTCGGGCCGGGTCGGCTCGGTTGGCAACCCTGTGCCCGTGAAAGCGATCGAAGCGGTCGACTCGTCCTCGTACTACATCCTCCAGACCGGCGGCTATGTGCATGCCTTCGGCAACGCAACCGACTACGGCGACTTCTCCGCCGCGCCCTATTCGGGTGTTGAAGACATTGTCGTGAACTCCACAGCTGACGGCTATTGGCTGGTCAAGCGCGACGGCTGGATGGAGCAGAAGGGCGCAGCCGCGTACCCCGCCCACTCCTACGGTGTGGCGTCCGATTTCGTGTTCGATGTCGAGCTCGACCCCAACGGCGGCGCCTGGCACCTCCAAAAGAACGGCATCGTTCGTGCTGCGGGCGGGGCGGACTGGACCGAAGCCTCGCTCGGGCACACAACACGTGACCATTGGGAAGTCACCACACCAGAGGGAACTGTCTACACCTTCGGCGAGGGCCGCACCCCAACCCTCGGGCGCGAAACGAACTCGGTCGACACCGTCCCTGTGTATGTGCCCGGGTCGGGCTGTCGGGCCGATCTGTGTGACACCGCCTATGCGTGGCATCTCGACAAAACCACCGACACGGTCGGCAACGCCCAATACCGGTTCTACACCCAGGAAACCAACTGGTATCTGGCCAAGATCTCCTCGACCGGCGTGTCACCGCGCAAGTATGTGAGGGCTTCGAGGCCGTTCGGTATCGAGTACGGCAACGCCCCCGGTACTTCGGACCTTCCATCATCGATGGTGTACTTCACCTACACGGCCGCCGACACCGATCTCGTCCCTGACTACGCATGCTCCATCTTCAACTACTCGTGCGGCCAGACCGAACCAGCCTTCTACACCAGCCAGCGCCTCGACACAGTCCAAACCTGGGTCCGGGATGGCTCGGGAGCCGGCAGCGGCTGGCGTGATGTCGGCGAGTGGGTCCTCGACGCCGACAAGCACTCCAAGCCCAAGGATACGGGGGACACGATTGGCAATGGCACCTACCTGCGCCTAAACAAGATCACCCAACAGGGCATCAACCGCAATGGGTCCTCAGGTGCGATGCCCTCGGTCAACTACACCTACACCGACAAGGCCAACCGCGCCGATGGATCGCCGTCGGGAGGAGTGTCGAAGCTCTACACATCGCGACTGTCACGCATCGAGAACGAACTTGGCGGATGGGTCGACTTCACCTATGGCCAAACACGCCCCTACAAGATGCCCAACGTCAACGGTGCCTGCACGCCGCTCACCGGTAACAACAACGGCACATCGTGGCAGCGTCGCACCTGTGACATCTTCCCCCAGTGGGTGCGTTTCACCGACCCCAACACCGAAACCGTGCACCAAGGCTGGGCCGTGTTCAACAAGTGGAAGGTACTCACCCAAACCGTCACAGCCCGCTGGGGTTCCACACCGGCGACGACGTCGTTCGACTACGCAGAGGACCCGCAGTGGGCCTACACCCAAGGGTTCGGGAACCACAACGGCTACAGCGGAACCGCCACGCCGGGGTTCGGGCACAACGTGTGGTCGCAGTACCGGGGCCACAACCAGGTCAACGTCACCAGCCCCGACGGATCGATCACAGAGCACTACTTCTATACAGGAATGCACGGCGACCCCGTCGCTTCGGGCTCATCCGCTGCGTCCGTCACATACAACGGCGCCAGCTACACCGACTACCCCGAACTCGCCGGACGCACCATCGCCACCGTTCAGCGAGGCGTTTCGGCATCCCATCCCGAGCTCGGAGCTGCCGAGTACGTCTACGAACGCCACCAATACGACTCGGGCGACAAGACCGCCTTCGGCTGGCCCACCACAGTCACCGCCACCTGGCCTGACGTCCGTCAGATCAACACCACCCAGGTCACCAACGCCAGGTTCAACAACTCCGGCACCAGGGTCGCCACCACCCAGACCAACACCGTCTACAACTCCTACGGGAACGCCACCCACATCACCAACCACGGCGGACTCATCGCACCCGGCGATACCACCACCACAGGTGACGAGACGATCACCGAAATCAAGTACAAGCCAAACACGACTGCGTGGATCGTGTCGCTCCCATACATGAACCGCACCTGGGCCTCCACCGCGGTCAATGTCGGCACCACGCTCGACTGGCAGACATTCAACTACGACCGGGCGTTCAACCTCGGCTTCGACGGAAACTACCCCGCACCAACACAAGGCCTGTTGACCCACACCAAGTCGGCGCTCAACATCAACGGCGGATGGGTATGGCCCGTCACCCGAACCCAATACAACAGCCGCGGCCAGGTCACCGCCACCCGAAACCCCGAAGCATCGGCCACAGAGATCACCACCGCGGGCTACGACTCGACCTGGGGCTATCAGGAATGGGTCAACGGCCCCCTGCCCGGCGACGCCGACCGCACGACGTTCAACACGGTTGATCCTGCGTTCGGGACCATCGAACAGGTCACCGCCCCCAACAACCAGATCACCACCGCCACCTATGACTGGGCCGGACGCCTCGCCACGGTCAAAGCACCCGGCGCACCAGCCAACACCGCCCAGTACGGCTATTACCTGGGTCAGGGCGCAGCCAGCGTGGTCACAACCTCCACCCTGTTGAACCCCAACGAGTATGCGAACGTGTGGACGTTCGTGGACGGGTTCGGCCGTCAACTCCAAACCCAGACCGCGTCCGCAGCCGGTACCGGCTACATGACCGTGCAATCGAACTCGTTCGACCATGCTGGACGCCCACACCGCTCATCGGCCCCCTACGACCTTGGCCTCGCCGGGACTCAAACGCCTGGCGGGCAGGGCTACATCGACCCGGCCTGGACCAGTCTGATCTCCTACAGCGAGATCGACTACAACCCTGGCGGGGTCGAGGGCAAGGTCACCACCCACCAGATGAGCAAGATCACGTCTGAGACCTCAGCGTCGGTCACCGTCAACGGGCTCGTGACAACCAGCGTTGACCCGCTCACCCATACCACCACCGCAACTGTCGACGCGCTTGGCCGCACCATCTCCACAACCGACCAAGACGGCGCCAACACAACGTTCGTCTACGACACCGCTGGGCAACTCGACCAGGTCACCGACGACGTAGGCAACATCACCAATGTTGCCTACTACTACCCGGGAGGACTGAAGAGCAGCATCGTCGACCCCGACTCCGGGCAAACGTCGTACACGTACGACCTCATGGGACGCCTCAGAACTCAGAGCGACGCGAACTCCAACACCCTGTGGTTCGACTACCACGACCAGCTCGGCGTTCAGACCCAACTACGCGAGAACTCAAGCACCGGCACCCTGCTCGCCCAGTGGAACTACCACACCACGGGACCAGTAGGCCTCCTCCACAAGTCCAAGTCCCACACCACCTTCAACGATGACCCTCTCACGATCACAGTCACCAACGAATACGACAACCGCCAACGTCTCAACAAACGCACCTGGGATATTCCCGTCGCCCCCGACGGCCCCCACAGCTTCGAATGGACCTACCGCGAGTCAGGCAACGTCGACACCATCAAATACCCCGACGGCGAAACCCTGACCCACTCCTACGACGTACTCGAACAGCCCACAAGCCTCGTGTCGTCGGTACACGGCGATCTCGTCCGAGACGCCACCTACACCCCCTATGGGGCCATGTCCACGCTGCTGATCGGCAACGGCAACACAGCCATCGACATGGCCTATGACTACAACGACACCGAAACAGGCGAAGACGGCACCCTACGCCTCAAGACGTTGCAGGCCGACATCGACAACAGCGACGAGCTTGACTACGCATACGAGTGGGATGACAACGGGAACCTGATCAAGCTCACTGACTCAGGCAACGGCATCGTCAACTCGAGCGGTGCACCCACTACTCAGTATCAGTGCTTCCAGTACACGATTCGCGATGAACTCGACCAGGCCTACACCAGCGACACAGGCAACTGCTCTGCGGGATACCAAACCGGCCAGAGCGGGCCAGACCTGTTCAACATCGACTATGACTACAACTCGATCGGCAACATCACCAAAGCCACCGGAACCGGCACCGTAGGCGGCGACGGTATCTACACCTACGGGGTAGGCAATGCCGGACCCCACGCAGTTACCGAAGCAGGCAACAACACCTACGCCTACGACGCGGTCGGCAACATGACCGACCGCAACATCTCAGGACAAGCACCCCAACACCTGTCATACAACAGCCAGAACCGGCTCACCAAGGTCACCGAAGGCGCCAACCCTGATGCGATAGGCGAGTTCGTGTATGACGCTGACGGTGTGCGTGTTGTGCGTAGGGTCGGCGATGTCACGACGTTTGTGATCAACGAGCTGTATGAGATCGAGATTGACGCGACACCTGTGGGAGGCGCCTCCATCACGTCCGCGGACACAGATTCTGCTGACATTGCTCTGCTTGCTTTCGCAGCACGGCAAACCAACGTCACCGCAGAGGCTGGGGGCACTGTTGGTGTCGCGTCTCAGACTGCGCTGATGGTCACGGGCAACACTGCACCAGGCGCGAATGATGTGCCGGTGAAGAACCAGCTCGAAGCGCTGGGTTTCACGGTGACCATCAAGACGGCCTCAGGTGTCACAGCTGCAGACGCCACTGGCAAAGACATCGTCGTGATCACCTCGACGTTCGCGCCGGCCGATCTGGGCACCAAACTGAAGAACATCACGGTGCCGATCCTGCAGTTCGAACCCTGGGCATACGACGAGAACGAATACACCCCCAACCAGGCAGGCAAACGCGGCGAAACCTCCACAACCCACACCCAGGTAGTGATCGCTGACCCGAACCACACGATGGCAGCTGGATTGTCCGGTACAGCGACCGTGACCACCCAGGCCCGCAAGCTCTCCTATGGAGTACCCGCCAGCGACGCTGACATCATCGCCACCGTCCCAGGAGACTCAGCCAAGGCCGTCATCTTCGGATACGACACCGGTGACACCATGGACTCGGGATTCACCGCGCCAGCACGCCGTGTCGGATTCTTCTTCATCTACAACAGTCCCGCCCAAGCCAACACCAACGGCTGGGCCCTGTTCGACGCCGCCATCAACTGGGCCACAGGCACCAGTGGGTCCACGAACCAGGCACCAGTCGTAGACGCCGGCACCGCAGGACCCATCACACTCCCAACCGCCACCGTGACCCTCGATGGGACCGTCACAGATGACGGTCTCCCCACCGCAGCCACCGTCACCCAAACCTGGACCAAACTCTCAGGCCCAGGCACCGTCACCTTCGGCGACAACACCGCTGAAGACACGACAGCGACATTCTCCACTGATGGCACATATGTGCTCGAGCTTGAAGCCGACGACACCGAACACACCAACGCTGACACTCTCACCGTTGTCGTGAACCCCACATCAGGCGGCGGTGGAGGCGGTCAGCGTGTCACCACCGGACTCGTCGCCCTCTACGAATTCGACGAAACCACCGGCACCAACGTCGCCGACACCTCAGGCTACGCCAGCCCGCTGGACCTCACCATCGGAACACCTGCCAACGTCACATGGACCGGGACCGGTGCCCTTGATGTCACCGGTAACACCCTCATCTCCTCCGGAAGCGCGGCATCCAAGATCTCGAACGCCGTGATCGCCTCTGATGAGATCACTGTCGAAGCGTGGATCGAACCAGGCAACCTGACCCAGAACGGGCCAGCCCGCATCGTCACCATTTCCGACACGCCATCGAGCCGTAACACGACCATCGGTCAAGGCGTCTACAACAACGGCTCGGATCGGATCGAAGCACGACTTCGCACCACCGGCACAGGCGCCAACGGCACACCAGCCACCCAAACCCCCACAGGCAGCCTCGGCACCTCGCTGCAGCATGTCGTGTTCACACGCGACAGCACCGGTGTCACCACCGTGTACATCGACGGGACCGTCGCACAGACCGGCACCGCGTCGGGCAACATGGGTGGCTGGGACACCAGCTATCAGTTCGGGCTCGCAGCCGAACTCGACAACAGCCGCTACTGGCACGGCACCTACCACCTCGTAGCCGTATACGACCAAGCCCTCAACGCCACAGAAGTAGGCCAGAACTACACCGCAGGCGCCAACGGCACAAGCGGCGGCGGCACGAACCAGGCACCCGTCACCAACGCTGGCGCTGATCAGACGATCACCCTGCCCAACAGCGCAACGCTCACCGGTACGGCCACAGACGACGGTCTCCCAACCGGATCAACGTTGTCCTACACGTGGACCCAAACCGCCGGACCGACAGCCACCATCAACACACCAAACTCGGCGACCACCACCGTCACGTTCCCAACCCATGGCACCTACAGCTTCCAACTCGAAGCCGACGACACCGAACTCACCGACATCGACGCCCTCAACATCACCGTCAACCCCGCCCCAGGCGGAGGGAACCAGCGAGTCACCGCCGGACTCGTCGCCCTCTACGAATTCGACGAAACCGGCGGCACCACAGTTGCGGACACATCCGGCAACGGCACACCACTCAACCTCACCATCACAACACCAGCCAACACCACCTGGACCGGCGGTGGACTCGATGTCACCGGCAACACCCTCATCAACAGCGGCACCGCCGCCACCAAGATCCACACGGCCGTCACAGCCTCTGATGAGATCACCATCGAAGCATGGATCGACCCCGCCAACCTCACCCAAAACGGGCCAGCACGCATCGTCACCATCTCCAACACCCCCTCCACCCGCAACACCACCCTCGGCCAAGGCGTCTACGCCAGCACAGGCGACCGCATCGAAGCACGCCTACGCACCACCGGAACCAGTTCGAACGGCACCCCAGCCACCCAAACCGGCAGCATCCTCAACAACAACCTCCAACACGTCGTCTACACACGCAACAACACCGGCGTCACCAACATCTACATCGACGGTGTACTCGACACCACAAGCACAGCCACAGGCAACATGAGCGGCTGGGACACCACCTACCAACTCGCCCTCGCAGCCGAACTCGACAACACCCGACACTGGCACGGCACATACGAACTCATAGCCATATACGACCAAGCATTGGACAGCGCTGAAGTCACACAGAACTACACCGCAGGCGCCAACGGCACCGGACCCACCAACCAGCCACCAACCGTCAACGCAGGACCAGACCAAACCATCGCACTACCCAACACAGCAACACTCAACGGCACCATCACCGACGACGGCCTCCCCACCGGAGCCACCGTCACCCACACCTGGACCAAGATCTCAGGACCAGGAACCGTCACCTTCACAAACCCCAACACCGAAGACACCACCGCAACCTTCAGCCAACACGGCACCTACACACTCAAACTCGAAGCCAACGACACCCAACACACTGCCAACGACCAGATCGAAATCGAGGTCACACCCCAACCCACCACCCGCAGCCACTACACCTTCGGTGGCACCATGATCGGGTACAGCATCGACGGAACGCTCACCACCACCGCCACCGGACACCTCGACTCCACCGAAATCACCAACACAGGCACAACCATCGCGAGACAGACATACCTGCCCTTCGGCGGAGTCAGGAACGCCTCGTCCAACGGCCTGAGCACAGACCACACGTTCACGGGCCAAGTCGACGATGATCTCGGCTGGATGCACTACCGAGCCCGCCAATACGACCCCACCCTCGCAAGATTCATGCAGGCGGACTCGATCGTTGCCGACGGACTCAACCGCTACGCCTACGTACTAAACGGCCCACTCGGCGCAAGGGATCCGACCGGAACCGAGACGTGTAAGAAGGTGACGGACGGAGATGGCCATCGGGAGATATGCTGGTCTGAGATAGAGAATATTGGAAAGAATGACCCTGACCGTGAACATGGTCCCGACCATGGTGTCGACGATCCGGCTAAGCGCCCGACGGCCGCCGAGTATCTCGCCTCGATCAACGATGACGACAGCTTCACCAATCCTCTTGACTACATCTACGCAACGATGATGGGCTGGGGCGACCGCTGGCACCAGCAGATTCCGATCATCTCCGACCTCGTCTTTGCCTCTGACTCACCGGCCCTTACCGCACCCGATTGGTGGATAGGGAAGGGGGGGCTTGACTTCAAACCCGAAATTATCCAACAGTTCGGCATGCGTTCAATGCTAGACATCGAGGGGGAAACGTGGAGCATCTACCACGACATCTGGGCGAACATCTCCTGGGGCTACCTAACGGAGGTTGGCAACAACCTGCTTCCGAACGCGACTTGGCAGTGGGGTCATCAGCAAGCCCTGGGCGGTGCCTCTGGTAAGACGACGGCGATAGATCCGCTGGCGGTGGCTTTTGGCCAATATTTGGGCGACAAGTACGGGGACGCCCTGACAGTCGATCAGTTTGAACGAGAGCTATCGATCGTTCTGCCGGTGTGGGAGAAAACCGGGCCCCCGGACTACCGCCCGCGGAGACTATAGTGAGGGTCTCGGGGTGGTTGGCATTGTCGGCGTTGCTTGCCCTCGCGGGCTGCCACGGTGGCGCTGCACAGGCTGGATCAGACTGTCCGACGGCCGAGGACGTCGAGTCGATCCTCGTCAACTCCTCGCTAGGAAGGCTTGTATCGAGTTCCGACGGTGCTGTCGAAGTGGCGCAAATTGATACTGCGGTGAACTGGCTAGGAGACGGGATTTGCCTTCGCTACGACTTCAAGGAGTCGACCGACGGGCAAACTGGACTCTCCGTCAATGTCTATGAATCGCAGCTAGCCTCGGCAAAGTCGCAAGAGATCAACGAGGCGAAGACTCCTGATCGCCGGACCTTCGGTCCCGCGAGGTTCATCAGGTTCAGTGGCGATGAGGCCTACATCGGGTTTGATATCTATCAAGGATGCCTCAACCTCGATGGAGTCTGGAGGCTATTTCACCCGGTGGATGATACGACTCTAACCGACTATCTGAATCGGATGTCGCTGGCAGCGCTCGAACTCTCGCAAGCCGTCTGCCTCGACTTTGACGGGTAGATCGCGTTTGGCCTGGTGGGAGGGGGCGCTCGGGAGAAGTGTTTCCCCTTCATTGTCACGGTGAGTGCCTGCTGGCTGGTGGTCGGCTACGTGGGGTGGCTGGTGATGGTGGGATTGTTCCAGGCGTGAGTGTCGATGTCGAGTGCTTCGAGGATCTCGGCTTGGAGGGCGTTGGGGCGGGTGGTGACATAGATGTTGTTGCCGCTGGCGGTGAGGTGGTTGGTGCGGGTCCGGTTGAGCTCGGCGAGGGCCCGCCTGGGGGTGATGGTCTGGCCGTCGATGTCGGGATCGGCAACCTTGGCGGTATCGAGCAGGTCGGCGGTGACGGCTTCGATGACTGCTACGAATACGCAGATGGCGATGTGGCCGGCTACACGTCGGTCGGTGTAGTGGTAGACGGGTCGCAGGCCGAGGAAGTCTTTCATCACCCTGACCTGTGGGTGCCCGAAATAGGGTCATGGTGTCCGACCAGGCCGTTTGCCCTCCATCCTGGCAGGTCATGTTCCGCATCCTGTACCGATTCCTGGCCCTACTCGCCCGTCTCGCCGTGCGATCGGGCCGCTCAAAAGACCTCGAAATCTTCGTGCTACGCCACCAGCTCACAGTGCTGCGCCGCCAAGTCGACCGGCCCTCGATCAACGACGACGACCGGACCCTGCTCGGCGCTATCGCCGCAGCCTTGCCACGCCGACTCCGCGAGGGCTGGATCGTCACACCAGAAACGCTGCTGCGATGGCACCGCAGACGCATCGCCCGACGCTGGACCCAACCCAACAGACGCCCCGGCAGACCCTCCATCGACGCCGTCGTGGCCCTAGCTGTCATAATGGTGGTTGCAGTATGATGTGACCGTATCTATTGAGGGCGGGGAGGTGAGATGATGATAGTGATGAACGATGATGAGACCGAGGTGCGGCGAGCGAAACGTTCGTGGCCCGCCCAGTACAAGCTCGACATCTTGAACGAGATCGAAGCAGCCAAGGACTCCGGTGACACAACTGTCGCGGAGATCTGCCGGCGTGAGGGCCTGTACTCGTCGTTGATCTCAGAGTGGCGTAAACAACGCGACGAGGGCGCCCTGGAGGGCTTGACCGGCCGCAAAGTAGGTCGCCCCAAAAAGGACCGCACCAAGGTCGAGCTGGCCCGTTTGCGAGCTGAGAACGACAAGCTCCGCGGCGAGCTCGACACCGCGAACCACCTGATTGACGCCCAGGGAAAAGTCTCGGCGCTCTTGCACGAGATGTCTCGCAAGAGCGCCGATCCCAACACCACCAGACCGTGAACGAGATGATCCAACAATGGCTCCCCCGGGTCGGTGTTGGGCGGGCATGCCGTGCTTTGGGTATCGCTGAACGCACCTTTCATCATCGCCGCCAAGCCGCCCAGGGCCGCCTCGCGCCCAGACCCTCGCGGGCCAAACCAGCCGATGAACACGCCACCGTGGAGTGGAAGATCCCCGACACCGAACGCGACCACATCAAAGACGTGCTGTGCTCGCAACGTTTCGGTGACCTCGCCCCCGCCCAGATCTACGCGACCCTGCTCGATGAGGGCACCTATCTGTGCTCAGAACGCACCATGTATCGGATCTTGGCTGAACACGACCTGGTTCGTGAACGCCGCCGCGGGCACCAACGCAGAGCCCACACACCGCCCAGGGTGCACGCCACGGGACCTAACCAGGTCTGGAGCTGGGACATCAGCCGGCTCCGTGGCCCTGTGGTGCGGTCCTGGTTCTATCTCTATGTCGTGTTGGACATCTTCTCCCGCAAGATCGTGGCCTGGTCCATCGACACCACAGAATCGGACAAGGTCGCCAAACGATTGATCGAACGGGCCTGTGAACGCGAGCACATCGACCCCGACGAGTTGACCCTGCACTCAGACCGCGGTGCTCAGATGACCTCGACCACCATTGCGGAACTCCTCGAGACCCTCGGTGTCACCCGCAGCTTGTCCCGGCCACGGACCTCCAACGACAACCCGTACTCCGAGGCGAACTTCAAGACCGCCAAGTACCGGCCCGACTACCCCAACCGCTTCAACAGCCTCGACGAGGCACGCAGCTGGATGCGTCGTTTCGCTCACTGGTACAACCACGATCACTACCACTCCGCAATCGGCTACCTACACCCCGCCGATGTACACGCCGGCACCACCAAGGGGATCATCGCCGCCCGACAGACAGTCCTCGACGCCGCCTACACAGCGAACCCCCAACGATTCCGCAACCACCCACCCATCGCAGCCAGCCCACCCACCGAAGCCTGGATCAACAAGCCAACCGTCCAAACAAACACCTAAAGAAACCAGCAATCAACCCTTGACAGGTTCCGCCATCAACCCAGCCGCCTGAAACGCACAAACAATCCCGCGGCGAGCCCTCTACCTACACAGCGAACCCGGAGGGCCAACCTCCATCACCAACACAGCACGGTCACTCCAACGAGCTTCTACATCGCCATCACTTCCCTTCAGGACACACACGAATACCAAAACGCAGCCTGACCAGGCACGACCGAATATTCGAGCGGCACAGCACAGCACACGTCATGATCTTCGTGACTACGTCACCAACCTCACTGGTGAGCCCTGCTGTTTCCGTACAGTGATCTGTGCGGTGTTTATGCTGCCTGGTGTTGCGGTTGGTAGGCGTTGTGAACTTCAGCCGGGATACGATAGCCGATCCCTGCATGAATCCTTTTCCGATTGTATCGGATCACGATCCAATTGGTAATAGAATCGATAGCCTTGCCGCGTGTTGGGAACACAGTCCGATACACGAACTCGTTCTTCAAAGAAGCAAAGAACGATTCGGCCATCGCGTTATCCCAACAAATACCGGTACGACCCATCGACCCACGTATCCCGTGTTTGTCGAGATAGTCGGCCAGCTCTGTTGACGTGTACTGGCTTCCACGATCTGAATGGAAGACACACCCATCGACCAGATCGGTTTCGGTTCGTGCCATGTCGAGAGCGGCGGTGACAAGACTGGTGCGCATGTGGTCTGCCATCGCGAACCCGATCACCATGCGGCTGTAGCAGTCGATCACCGTGGCCAGGTACACCCACCCGGCCCAGGTGCGAATGTAGGTGATGTCCGATACCAGCTTGGTGCCTGGCTCATCAGCGGTGAAGTCGCGTTGGACTAGATCGGCTGGCCCGTCATCGCCTTCGTTGAGTGTGGTGACCTTGTACGGGCGGGGCTGACAGGCCACCAGGTTCCGTTCGCGCATGATGTGGCGTACCAGCTCGGGTCCCGCCCCAACGCCCTCGTTGACGCTGAGTTGGTGGTGGACCTTGCGATAGCCGTAGGCCTGGTCGGCTTCGTTGAAGATCTCCACGATCCGGTCTCCGAGCGCCTGGCGTCGTTGGGTCGTTGCCGAGTCGGGTCGGGTACGCCATTCGTAGAACCCTGAACGTGACACGCCAGCCCACAGGCACATCTTGTAGATCCGATAGTTGGCCTTCTCGCCCTCGATGAACTCATATTTCGAGCTCACTGGGATTCCCGAGCGAAGAAGGCCGCCGCTTTTCCCAGAAATTCGGCTTTCATGCGAAGTTCCCGGTTCTCGGTCTCGAGTTCCTTCAGGCGAACTCGTTCGGGCACGGTCAACGGTTCTTCTTCAACCGGGTGCTCATCCCGGTACTTCGTTACCCAGTTCCCCAACGTGCCGGCATGAACAGACAACTCTCTTGCCACTTCCGCTATCCGACGTGAGTCATCAAGAACCATCTTCACTGCTTCAGCACGAAACGTTGGTGAATACTTCGGTCTCTTCGAACCCATAACCCTCAATCCTTCCAATGAATTCTACACAGAGCCCACTGTCCGGAATCCTCGGGGCACGCCACAGGGACTGACTCGTCGGCTACAGCAACGCGCAGCACGAACCCAGACGCATCGGTCGCGTCCGGGTCGAGGACGCGTCGATCCACAGCGCGGCCGGTAGGCGATGCGATCGCGGCGTCGACGACAGGTTCGATCTTCTCGG
>JAAETI010000724.1 GCA_024228555.1 bacterium
CCTGCGTCCCTAAGAGTGCGTTTGAATTGCGCGGTGAAGAGGGTGTCGTTGTCGAGTATCAGGTGGCGCTTGCCGCGAAGGAATCCATCAATGTGGTCCGTGAGGTTGCGTGCGACCTGCGCCATGAACTCTGAATTCGGGTTAGGCGTCGTGCCCGCGATGTGAACCGCGCGTGTCGCGATCTCGATCACGAACAGTGTGTAGTGGGTGACTAGGCTGTCCCTCCCGAAATCCCTATCCGAGGCGACCGGAGCCGTCCGGGCCGGCGTTGAAGACATGATATCAAAACCAGTCGGCGCGAGGGTGTAGAGTCGTCCAAGAGGTTGAGGTCCCGATCCCAGCGGTGCAGGGCGTGGCTGTACGATCTACGCAACACGACTGTAGCGGTGGTGGAGTCCGCCAAGGTGTGGGGTGGCGACAACTGCGCCTGCAACCGTCTTCGACGGGTCGAGCCTCGGGCGCGTTGCCTTCGAGGCTCATGTGACAGCGGGCCTCATTGTAGTAGGCCTGGTACTTCAGGAGAGTCCTGAGGAGATGTTGCTCGCCGAGCGCGATGACGTGATCAGTGCACTCGCGACGGATGGATCCGATGACTCGTTCGACCTAGGGATTCTGCCACGGCGATTTCCTGGCGCTGATCACCTCCTCGATCCCCATCGATTTGATTCTCTTCCTGAACATTCGTCCGTAGATCGAATCACGGTCACGATGGAGGAATCTCGGCACCTCGCCGTCACCTGGGAAGGCCTCGACGATTTGCCGGGTTGTCCATTCCTCGGTCGGGTGCTGCGTGACGTTGACGTGAACAATTCTGCGTCGATCGTGAGAGAGGACCACGAAGCAATAGATTGGCTTGAACGTTAGCGATGGAACCACGAAGAAGTCACAGGCGGCGGCGTGCAACATGTGGTTGGCGAGGAACGTGCGCCAGGTTTGCGACGGCTCCTTCTTGTGGCGGACCATGTACTTGGCCACGGTGGATTCCGCGATCTTGTGTCCAAGTAGAGCCAGCTCCGAAACGAATCCGGGGCGCTCCCCACGTCACGTTGTCCTTGGACATGCGTCGGATCAACTCGATGATCTCAGGGTCGATGGGTGGGCGACCTGGCCTTCCGCGTTGGGATCTGCGATGCAAGTAGTAGCGCCAGCCTTTGCGATGCCATCCGGCGTGAGCAGAACTCCCGGTGATGACGGTCTCTGGCTCAACTGGTATCAGCGTGTCGCGCCAGGTGTCGAGCATGCGTCGCATGAGGATCCAGAAGGTCCGATCACTGTCTTCGATCTTCGCACGTTTCACGCTGCGCTTCTGGACAATGATCTGTTGGCGGAGAGCGGCGTTCTCAAGGGCGAGGCGAGTTCGGTCTGC
>JAAETI010000725.1 GCA_024228555.1 bacterium
GGCGGGTGGATCCGATCCAGCGTTCAGCGAACGTGTTGGCTACCGGAGTGCGAATCGGGGTTTTGAGGATCTTGAAGCCTTCGGTTCGGAACACCTCGTCAAATGCGTCGACGAACTGGCTACCACGGTCACGAACGAGCGCCCTTGCGCCTTCGAGACGGTCGGTGTGCGTGATGAACAGGTTGCGGGCAGCCTGGGTGGTCCAGGCGCCGGTCGGGTTGGCGGTGACGCCGGCGAAGAAGACTTCGCGGGTGTTCACTTTGATGAAGAACAGGACGTAGTAGCGACGCAGGAATGCGGTGTCGGCGGTGAAGTAGTCGCATGCGACTGCTGCTTGGGAGTGCAGGAACTCGGTCCAGGTCATATTGCATCGGTTGGGGGACGGGTCGACGCCGTTGTCGGTGAGGATCTGCCATACCGTGCCTTTGCCGATCTTGTGGCCGAGGCGGGCGAGCTCGCCCTGGATACGCCGGTGTCCCCATGTCGGGTTCTCGTGGGCGAGTCCCACGATCAGCTGACGCAGCTCTGCGCTGATCGGTGGCCTCCCGGCGCGGCGCGTCGGCGTCTGTGTCCAGTGTTTGGCGATTCGTTTGCGGTGCCATCTCAGCAACGTCTCGGGGGTCACGATCCAGCCGTGTCGCAGTGCCTTTGGAAGAGCAGCGGCGATTGCTCCAAGCAGGGTCCGATCGTTCTCGTTGAGTGCGGGTCGGCCCACCTGGCGGCGGAGTACGGCATTCTCGTGTCGTAGCACGATGATCTGGAGGTCCTTCCAGCGTCCTGAACGCATCGCGAGGCGAGCGAGTTGGGCGAGGAATCGGTACAGGAGACGAGACACGAGGGTCAAGGATGGCGGCATCAGCCCTGGTCAGCATGAGCTGAGACCCGTGAGGTGAGCCAGTTGTTGTGGGAGTCCGTTGCCGCTGTAGGCGGCAGGAAGGACAATGAATCCCATGACGAAGAAGCAGAGGCGTCATACGCCCGAGCAGATCATCCGCAAATTGGCAGAGGGTCACAAGTTGATGGCCGGTGGTATGACTGTCGAGGAGGTGTGCCGCGAGTTCGGGATCGCCGAGTCGTCGTGGCATCGATGGTTGAACCAGTACGGGTCGGCAAGCCTCAGGATGAAAGCTGACGACGCGAAGCGTTTGAAGGAACTCGAAGCCCAGAATGCCCGGCTGTAGCACATTGTCGCGGACCAGGCCCTCGACATCGACATGTTGAGGCACCTTGCCGAGGGAAAATGGTGACCCCGAATCGTCGCCGTCAAGCCGTAGTCGAGCTTGAGGCAACGTTCGGGGTATCGCAGCGACGGGCTTGTCGAGTGACTGGCCAGCCACGATCCACGCAACGCCTCCCAGCGCCGGTGCCTTGCGAGGAGGAGCAACTGATCCGCGATTGGCTGCGAGCGTTCTCCAAGCGCTGGCCTCGTTGGGGTTGGCGCCGCGCCGCGAAAGGTCTTCGCCGCGAGGGTTGGCAGGTCAACGACAAGAAGGTCCGGCGGTTGTGGCGTGATGAGGGCTACGGGTTCCTCAGAAGCGAC
>JAAETI010000726.1 GCA_024228555.1 bacterium
GTGTTGAGGTAGGTCATCCCCGGTCTGCGATGCCGGTCCTCGGCCTCGAGAGACTTTCGGTAGAAGTCGAGTCCCATCAGCGTCGGTTCGCCACCCTGCCAGGCCACGGTCACCTGAGGGATCCTGTGCATCTCGGTGAGCGAGCGGATGTAGGTGTCGAGCATTTCATCCGACATCCGGAAATGCTCACCGGCGTACATCTCCTCTTTGTCGAGGAAGAAGCAGTAGCTGCAGCCCAGGTTGCAGATCGCACCGGTCGGCTTACCGAGGATGTGGACAGCCCGCGGCGACCATGCCCGCTCTGCTTCGGGAAGGTGTTGACGAGCCGATGGCATCGGCAGAGGGGTCGAGGTGTCAGTCATCTGGACACCCTACAGGGCAGCCAACAGCGGGCAATCGCCCGATACGGGTGAAGCGAGTCGGTTGGGAGGATGATACGTTTAGCGGACACTAGAGACTACTGGAGGGCCAATGAGTATCCAGAAGAGCAACTGGGCCGTTGGATGGACGGCGTTTGCTGGATTGATGATGGTGCTGCAGGGCTTCTGGTGGGTGATCGCAGGTCTGGCCGCTCTCTTCGAGGACACGTTCTTCGTCGTTACCCAAGACTGGATCTTCAAGTTTGACGTGACCGCATGGGGTTGGATTCACCTGATCGTCGGTCTTGTCGTCCTCTTCGCAGGGTTCGGCTTGTTTGCAGCCGCCACATGGGCCCGGGTTGTAGGGGTAGTCGTGGCCGTGGTGACAGGCATAATTGCATTTGGCTGGTTGCCGTATTACCCGGTATGGGGCATCCTGCTGGTCACTATCTCCGTTGCAGTGATCTGGGCTCTCACAGTTCATGGTGACGATATCGCACAGCCCTAGTCGACCCCACCAGGGAAGGCAGTCGCCTTCGTTGGGTACCGTCATGGTTCTGGCTTCCCTGCTGTGGCCGCTGTCACTCGACGTAGGGACCGCCGAAACTGCTTGGCTGATCGGGATCCATCTCCTTGTCGCAGCGATCATTTTGTCGCTGTTGCCGGGGAGCGTGGGTCTAGTCACCCGGCCCTTCAACGATTCTGGCTACCCACCTGAGAGTCAAGCCGGTTGGCCACCGGAGGGTCAGGACCGGGCCTAACCGATCGCTACGGACTGAGGTTGCGCCTAGAGCCGCCCGTGGTAGTTGCTGCCGGGCTTTGGCTTCATCATCGAACCGATAAGCCAGGCAAAGGGGAAAAAGAATCCGATCACGAACAGTGCGATGTGCTTCTTCTGATAGGTAACCACCGCAACGGTGAAGAGCAATGTCAAGTAGAGCCCTCCGAGGGTCATGGTCAGGGTCCATTCGAGTACGGTCACGGCTCCTCCAAGTCTCGCTTACCTGTGCTCACCAAGCGGTCGCCCAAGCGGGAACGGCAGTGTAGTAGAGGCGCAGCGCCCCCCGGCAGCAGCGTGGCAGGGCTCCGCCCTTCAGAATGAGCCAGCCGACCGACGCTGGGTAGGATTGCCTCCTAGGCCGAGTGCGTAAGGCGTGGGAGCACAGCACTTCAATGAGCAATTCCAGACTTTCTGCGGCAACGCTGCGCCGTTTGGCCCGATCTGGGTTTGAGATTGTGATGCAGACCTACGAGAGCTGGCGTGCTGATCGTGCGATCCGACTTGGTGCCGGGCTTGCCTATTACGGGGTCTTCGCAATGATCCCACTAGTGACCAGCGCAATGTCTATCGCCGGCCTCGTTTTCTCAGGAGCGGAGATCGAGACCTTCCTCATGGATAGTCTCTCGGCATTGCTGACTGATGTGTCCCCAGAAGCACAAAGCCTCGTCGAGACACTTGCCCAGGCAATCGATAGGCCCGCAACAACGGGGGGTCTGGCGACGCTGAGCGTTCTGGCTGGCATCTTTGGAGCCTCGCTGCTGTTTGTAGCGTTGCAGGACTCCTTCAATGTTATCTGGAAGATCCCGGTGACACGCACCCTGAGAGACTCACTCCGCCGTCGGGTCGTGGCGTTCGTAGTGGTACTGCTTGCCGGAGCAGCCTTAGTGGCAAGCATCGTGGTGCATACCCTGGCGCTGCTTGTCGACGAGATTCTTGGCAGCAATCTCGAAGTGCTCGAGGTAGTCGACAACCTGCTGGTCAGCGTATCGACATGGGGTGTAGGTGTCGCCGCTCTTGCTGTCCTATTTCAGCTCATGACTCGTGATCGCCTGGCATGGCACAACGTCTTTGTGGTGGCCGCGTTGGTCGTCGGCCTCATGGTCGTTGGCACTTGGGCTGCGGGTCTCTACTTCGGCAGCTGGGGTACCCCCTCGCTAACCGGTGTCTCGAGTGGTGTTCTGGTCTTCCTCACCTGGCTCTACTTCCTCGCCCAGATCCTCGTCGCCGGGGCCGAATTGCTCAAGACATTGGAAACTCGGGCTACCGCTCCTGAGAGTCTGCCACAGGCCTGAGAGCCTCGAGAAAGGCCTGGACTCCCTCGACCATTCGTGCGGATCGGTATGAATAGAACAGGTCAAATATGTGTTGAGCGCCAGGAAACTCCATATAGAGCACCGGTGATCGCGAAACGTCACGGAGGCGAGCGACGAACGCTTGCGCTTCCTGCACCGGCGCCAGGGTGTCGCCCTCTCCCTGCACGACAAGGAACGGTGGGGCGTCCGGATGGACACGATCGATGGGCGACGCTTCACGATACTTATCCGGCTCCGCGGCGAGAAAGGCCTTCATCACGATGGGTTCCATGAGCATCGAGACAAACCGGCTGCTCTGCACTCCAAGCCGGTTCGTCACGTCGGTGATTGCGTACAGCAATACCGTTGCTTGCACAGACGTGTCTACGTCTTCGAAGCCTTCCTGATATCGGACATCGTTCGCAGTGAGACCCACGAGTGCGGCAAGGTGGCCACCGGCCGAGCCCCCGGAGACTGCGATGAAGGAAGGATCTGCACCGTATTCCGCTCCATACTCCCGGATCCACGCCAGTGCCGCTTTGGCGTCGGCGAGTTGATCTGGAAACGTGGCACCGGGGCTCAGTCGGTAGTTGGCGGTGAAGCACACCCAGCCCTGGCGGGCCAGATGATGGAGTAGCGGCAACCCCTGTTCGGTCTTGTCACCCATGGTCCAAGCACCGCCGTGCAAATACAGCAACACTGGTCGGTTCTTGCCGGCGTCGCGACGGCGGTACACGTCGAGTCTCAACACTCGGCCGGCGACACGACGGAACTCGACGTTCCTGATCTTCTCCACCGATCGCCCATGGAGCGGTACCGCGGCCAGAACTCGCCATAGCGGGACTCTGGCTAGCGGAAGCACCATCCCGGCCCTCGTCAGCTCCGTTTCGACGACCCGGCCCGAACCGCGACTCCTCACGATCAAGAAGGCAGCACCAACCCAGGAAACCACGAGGATCGCAAGCCCGATGCGTCCGATGAGGTGATCCAATCCGCCCCAGGTGACGAGAAGCGAGGCTGCAGCCATCTGCACGACCGCGTGTTGGGCTGGCAGTTCGACAACCACCCATGACCACAACATGCTTGGTAGGAGGAGCCAATCCCACCTGATAGGCCGGAGCGCATTGATTACGGCCGCCGCGGACCAGAGGCCGAGTAAGAGTAGGAGGATCGCCGGGATCACAGGAGCTCATCCTGCTCGGATACTGACTGAATTCCTCGACGGCTCCTGCTCCACCACAGCCAGGCCAGTCCGCCGAGCGGAACGAGCAGCACCCAGCTAAAGACCCGGTAGATGATTGCAGCGGCAGCAACCTGACCCGCCAGATCGACGTTGCTCTCCGCGGTCAACAGAGCCACATATGCCGCCTCCGCAACCCCAAGCCCCGATGGAGTAATGGGAACCGATGTCAGCAGCTGAACCAGGGCGAATGCAGCAAAGACCGCAACCCAATCGAGCTGATCAGAACTGATGCCAACCACCCGCACCGATACCAGGAGAATCGCAAACAGACCGGCTTGGCCAAACGCAGCAGCCAACCCGGCGAAGTGTGTTCTGGTTCTCACTACATCGCCGGTTCGATCCCTGAAGTGAGCGGCTTGGTCGGCAAGATCAGCCGCCAACGACTCCGGTGTCCTGATCCGAAACCAGGATGCGACCCGCCGTGCAGCCGTGCCAACCATGTGCCCGAGGCGGCGAGCGGTCGTCTCGGACCGCAACAGCAGTGCTATCAGCACGACACCACCAACGAGAATTCCCGCCGCGATGATGGCAACCGTCTCTAGCTGGGCATTGGACCTACCGAACACCACGAACACCCCGGCCGCCACCACAGGAAGGGCCACCTTGGCGAAGGTCGAGTAAAGGAGGACCAGGATGACCGACGCCCCGGTCTGTGCACCGGAGTATCCCCAGCTGCGAAACATCGCATAGCGGACCGCAAGGTCGGATGGTCCGGGGACGACGCTTGCTGTGGCCGCAGGGGCGAGAAACCCGGGCAGTGCGTGCGACCAACTCAGTTCTGGAGTCGTCGCCATCAACAGCAACGGCTCAACAGCGAGTCGTGCTGTGGAGACCAGCACCAATAGCGCCCAATCGCCTCGGTCGAGGCCACGCACAGCATCGGCTACATCGCTCCATGAGACCAGGCGCGTAAACAGAAGCCAGAGAACGACACCGACGACAAGTATGCCCCCTAGGCGGACGGCAACGTCGCGCCACGAATTGGTCTTCTTGGCTCCGGAGCGGTCGTCGTCGCTCATGCCCACGAGTTCCTCACCACAAGCCACCCGGCCACGTAAGCCGATGCGTTCAGCCCCCAATGTACGAGAAAGGGAGCCGCCAGGCTTCTCCCGCGGAAGCGGAGCCAGGTGAACGCCATGCCGGCGGCTGCGGTAGCGGCGACCTGTACCGCAACTCCGGCCGTGGTGATCAGCCACCCCTGACCGATGTCACCGGCAGGATTGGTTTCCAGAGCGTCGAGACCCGGCAGGACGTGCCACAGCCCGAACAATGCGGCAGCAACAAGGGTCGCCTTGAGCGGCGAGAACCACATGAGAAGCAGACCCAGCAGGACGCCGCGGAACGCTATCTCTTCAGTCAAGGCCGTTCCGAGCGGGATGCGGACCAGCGATTCATAGAGCATCTCGCCGATGCCGACACCGACGAATCTGTCGTCTGCGAACCCTTCTCTAGAGAACGGCAGCGCTACAGCAGCAAGCACCCCCGCAGCCACAACGCCGGCACCGACCAAGCCAACTTTGATGCCCTGGCCCAGGTGGTTGGAGTCGAGTCCGAGGTAGTCCCAGCCAACTCCGCCGGATCTCGCAACGGTCACCAGCACCCCAGCGCCGGCGAGAGCGAACGCTCCCGTCCATCCGTCCGGCACGATCACATTGGCGAAGACGTTCCATGCGATCAACAGACCGATGACAACGAGCAGATGGCGACGATGCGGCTGGGTTGGTCGCTCTAGTTCGACCGACCAATTCGGTTGCCGCCACAGATCCGGAGGTAGGGAAGCCGTCACTCCTGACGTTCCGTCGCCCAACTCGACGGAACGTCGCCGCCAGCGAGATCGGTGACCTGGCCCAGGCACTGACGGCCATTCGGCGTTGCTATGACCACGAATCCGGAGGTCTCAACACTCAGGCCCCCATGCAGCGTGGTGGGGAGGTCCAGCACATCAGCTAGTGCCGACTGGAGACACGACTGTGGTTCGGTGCTGCTCATAGGCGATCCTCTCATCGCATTCGGTGAGACGATACACAAGCCAGACCGGCACCACCCAGATCGCCCGTAGCCCATCCCCGGCCCATCGCTATGGTGCGGTAGTCACCCACAAGGAGCAGACATGGAATTCGGTCCCCTGCAATTGGTCGTTATCGGTTCCACGAACCCGCAGCTCGACGGCAGCGTCCTCGGCGCTCTCGAAGAGGCCAGCAGCGCTGGCACAATCCGTATCGTCGACCTTCTCGGTGTACAAGAGCGAAGACGGTGACGTATACGCAGCTGAAGGGACAGATCTCACCGAAGACGAGGCCATCAGCTACGGCGCCTGGGTTGGATCGCTAATTGGACTCGGTGCCGGTGGCAAAGCAGGTGCCGAGATGGGTGCGATCGTCGGCGCCGTGAGTGCGCTCGACGAGTACGAGTACGGTCTCGATGAGGAAGCTCTAGCGTCGATTGCCGCCGACATCCCAGCCGGCGGTGCCGGACTCATGGTGGTTGTCGAGCACCGTTGGATGATCCCGGTGCGCAATGCAATGCGAGCCCAAGGTGGCATCCTCATTGCCCAGGACTTCCTGAACCCGGAGTCCCTTATCGCATTCGGTGCTGACGCTGCGCTCGAAGGCTAGAACGGCAAACCAAACTTGAACCAGCGAGGCCGCGGCTACACCGCGGCCTCGTCATTGCTGGTGGCAAAAGACACCCGCGTGGGCGGCCATCAGGATCGCAACGGCGGATGCCCAAACGGCCGTGTATTGAGAGACTGCCACACAAAGACAGCACGCAGCTCTATGCTGAACGCTCTCCGTCACCGAGAAAGGGCCACCAATGCCTCCAGCCAGACGATCGATGCGCCGCACTGCCCGTCGCACGTCCCGTCGTACCGCCAAGCGCCAAGATGCAAGGCAGTCGGCGGCGGCACCACCACCGCCACCGGAAGCCGCACCTGCGCCCGCACCTGCAGCCGACCCGTATGCCGAGTTGAGACAGTTGGGCGAGCTACACGCAGAGGGAATCCTCACCGACGAGGAGTTTGCCGCTCAGAAGGCGAAGATCCTCGGAAGCTGATCCAAGCCAATCCGCAGGACCGGCGTTCTCGGTTTGCCTTCGCTCACCGCTGCCACACCTTCTCCCTAGGCTTGCCCAGCTGGCCCTGAACACTGTAGCCAGCCAAGTGTTACCCAAAGCTCTCAGCTCACCGATGTGTCGAACGTCACCTGGTCGTACCACCACAACCGTTGGTAGAGCCGCCGCAGGTCGGGCGGGTTGGTGCGTGCAAGCGCTCCGGTGTCTGCAATAGTCCGGGCTCCGTCGATCCGTTGATAGACGGCCCTTTCCGGTTCCGTTATCGGTATGATGAGGTCCGTGTAGGTGTGCGACTGGTTGATGAGAACGGCAGCAGCTCCCGGCGGTGCTCCCTCAATGACCTCGATCGTGTGCGGAAGCTGTATCGGCACCACATCCCTCCATGCGTCCCCGTTTAAGCCGGACCGATCGTTCCCCAATTCAGTGTCGGCTCTGTGGGCGATAACCGTGTGCCGCAGCATCGAACCCCGTATGAGCTCGATGGCCGCATACTGCTCGGACACGGACAAGTCCAGCAGTCGTCGGCGGTGCGGGGTCTTGGTCGGGAACCCGCAATGTGGCAGATACTGGGCCTGCTTGTACCAGCGGCCAAACGTGAGCCCGCTCCTCCCCAACAGATCGAGTAGCTCCCGAACGGAATACACATGCTCGCGTGGGTTCAGCAAAGCATCGGCCAGCGCATCAGGATTCCTGAAGTCCGCAGACTGCCGCAGCAGTGGTGCCAGCGGATGATCGGGCGGTATCTGGGCGACAGTGCGTCCGAGGTCCTCCGCCTCGGTTGGGTCGATTCCGAGCAGACGTCCGTACTCCTGCAGCAACCGGATCCCGTGACGCCCGTAGCGGGCATAGACCATCAGATGGATTGCACCGTTGCGGTTGAGGACTCCGCTCAATGCCTGCAGTCCGGCGTCTGGGTCGGCGAGGTGATGGATCACTCCGGTGCTGACAACAAGGTCAAAGCGTTTGCCCAACTCGGCAACCCGCTCGATTGGTAGATGGTGGATCTCCAGATTGTCGAGGTCGTAGCGCTTCTTCAGGTCTGCGGTGTGCTGCAAGCTGGTGTTGCTCACATCGATTCCGATGACCTTCCCCTGGGGCCAGCGGAGTGCATGTTGTGCAGCCTGGGAGGTGCCGCACCCGGCGATGAGGACATCAGGATTGTCCCGGAACGGGGTACCCGGGAAGTGAAGATGATGCTCGGCCTTGCGCAGGTCCGGGTCCCGCCACCGTTCCCGGTAGTCATCGAGATCCCGGCGCGGGGGCGGATAGGGATGCCGGTCGTAGAACTCCGCAATCACGTCGGGTGGCTTCGGTCCGCCGGTCATCTCGCTCCTCTGGCCGAAGTTCCATGTTATCTAGGGCTGAGGTCGCGTCGCCCGCTACCGCTCGAGCCACGGTCTCAGCCAGCGGGTCACTATCGGCATCAGCCAGAATGACAGAGCGGCAACACCAATGACGTTCCCGATGAACACCGCGGCAACCACATTCATGTCGGGCGCAAGCTCGATTCGGATCAGCGTGACGACCAGGGCAGTTGGGAAGAGCGCAAGCAAGACGGCGGCAGCCTGCTTCCACCGCTTGGGTCCTTGCGGGCCAGGACCAGCTGATGGGAACCACCCACCGAACCCACCAACCACGTTCATAGTTCGGTCACCTTCGATCAGACTCTCCGCCGACTCCACCCAGGCACGCCGCTCCTCTGACTCGAGCCATCGGTCAAGATCCGGCCGCGACGCAAAGGAGGCCACAATGACGAATTCCTCCTGAACATCTGCAACCGGCGGGAACAGGTCCGAGCCGAGGAAGCCGTGGAACTCGGAGAGCCGTTCGGCAACATCGTCGTAGAGGAATTGAAATTCCGCCTGGCGGTCCGGTGCGATGCGTTGCGAGAAGACCACGGTCAATGGTTCCGGAGCTGTGCGCAACGATGCGATACGTTGCTCCCGGACGTTGCCATCCAGCAGATGTGTTGCTTCTGCCGACAGTTCACCTCGCTCGGGGGAAGCAAGCCACCTGTCGAGTTCGGAGGCCGAAGCAAAGGAGTAGACGGTCACCCACTCATCGGGGTGGGCGGTGTCGGGAGGTTGCAGTTCGCTGCTGACGTAGCCTGGAAAGGTGGCAGCGGTTGAACGGATCTGCTCATGCCAAACCCGGAACTCGGCTTCGCGACCAGGGACAACGCGTCGCGCAACGATCACCGTTGGCGCCGCAGGATTGGCGTCGTTCATAGCGGGTCAGTCAGATCCGGGACGATTCGACTCGACCCAGGCAAGTGCATCGGCATGGGCCTGCCGCACCGTTGCCCCGACCCGCTCGTCGCTCGTGTAGATGTTGTCGCTGCCAATAACAGCGGTCACGCCGGTAACGACTAGCTGAGAATTGAGCTGTTCATCACCAGAGACGATGACCAGCTTGCTCCCGACAGCCTTGAGCGACTCGCCGTATCTCTCCAGGACGTCGAGGAACGTTGTTCCCATATCACTACGGCCCCGTAACCGGAGGACGACCACCGAACCGGTCGACGTTTCCGTGACATCCGGCAACTCCTTCTCGAACACTGGGGCGGCTGCGAAGAAGAGGCTCCCGTAGGGCTGCAGCACAACCACATCGCTCGCCTGGAGTGCTTCCGGTGCTGTGCTTTCGATAACGCTGCCGTCAGGAGCCAAGGCCCATTGCTCTATCGATACCTGGTTCGATTGGCGGATCACATAGAGGATCACCGAGATTCCGACGCCAACCATGACTGCGTTCTGGAGGGGAATGATCATGGTCAGCACAAAGGTCACTGCGAGAACCACTTGCTGGGTCTGTCCGGTCTTCCATACCGAAACGAGATCGTGGGGTTTCACCGTGCGGTAGCCAACCACCATCAATAGGCCGGCGATAGCAGGCATCGCGATCAGGCCAACTGCCCCGCCGAAGATGAGGATGACAACACCGATGACAACACCGGCGATGATGTTGGCCTGACGCGACTTCGCACCGGCCGCAGTCACCAGTGAGGTAGCCGACATCGAACCACCGACCGGCATCCCCTGGAAGAAACCAGCCGCGACATTGGCAGCACCCTGGCCGATGAAGTCTTGGGATGCGTCGGGGTAATTCCCATCGGGATTCGGGAAGTTTGCAGAGATGCCTGCACCCTGAACAAGGCCGACAAACGCCAGCGCCAGAGCAGGCACCAGCAGGCCACCAATCAGACCAAGATCAGGAAGCTGGGGAAGCGGCAGAGATCGCGGAACCTCAGCGATGTCCCGCAGCTGTGCCACACCGTCCATACTGAAGATGCTCACGACTGCCGAAGTGATGACGATGGCAAGAACCATGCCCAGCGGCCCAAGCTTGGTCTTTTCCAGGGCGACGATCAGCACAATCGTGGCTACACCGATCAACACTGTTGCCCAGTGCAGTTGGAACGGACTGAATATCGTGTCGATAGCCCGGAAGACACGATTCGAACCATCGGACCCGAAGCCGGTAAAGCTGTTGAACTGACCCAAGACGATATTGACACCAACGGCGTTGATGAACCCGACCATGACCGCGTTGGAGACAAAGCGAAGGACCGAGCCAAGCCTAAAAAGTCCGGCGACCGCCATCACGATGCCGGTGAGAATCGCCAGCGTGAATAGTGCCCGCTCCGGATCTGTGCCCCCGTGCACCTGTGAGACATCTGCAACAACGATGGCCATCGCCCCTGTTGCTTGGACCGTCATAAAGGCTGAACTGGTCAGCAGAGCTCCGGTGAAAGTCCCCACCATGTATGCGTAGAGCCCGTACAGAGGGTTGACGGCGGCAAGCAGACCACCGGCGAGACCATCGGGAACACTCTGAACACCAAGAACCAACCCCGCTATGCCGTCTTCGCGAAGCGTCTTCCTCTGGAATGGGTTTGGTATCTTCAAACTGTTGACTCCGCGGTGACTACGTCGGTTCGCATGCCCAGCCATGAGGCCAAGGCAACCTGTGAAACCAATTGCACTATGTAGACAGTAATGATCGCAGGAACTACTCCCTCGACATCGGCGAACGAGGCGGTAGCAATAAGCAGCACAGGGCCGGCGTTGCGGTTGGCGGCCACAATCCCCGCTGTTGATCTCGACTTCTGCGAGCCGCTACCCAGCAAGGCGCCGACCGCAAACCAAGCGGTCCCCGCCACGAACGCCGCCAAGATGATCCACGAGCCGATGAGGTCGATGACCTGCCGGAAGCCTCCAACAACAATGGCCAGCATGACCAACCCGAAAGCGACGGACGAAATCTTCTTGACGGCAGGGGCCCAACCGTCTGCGCTCTCGGGCACCCACGCCCTCATCGCCATCCCAACCATAAAGGGCACGATCTGCAGTACGACGATCGAGAGCACCAGCTCAGCAACGTTGATCTCGCCACCCCCGGCGGCCGCTACGTCACTAGCACCGATGATGAATCCCACGGTGACGGGCGCAGTTACTGAGCCGACGACAGCGAGAATGGCCATCGTCGCCGCCCCAGACACGAGATCACCCTTGGCGATGCCGGTGACCGCCACCGCAAAAGGGGCACCTGGGGAGCTCGCCACCATCACCAACGCGATAAACGTAGCTCCCTCGAGCGGGAAGACCTCGGCCAGGCCCCACCCGATCACGGGAACTGCCACCAGGGAAGCGAGGAGTGCACCCACCAGCCATCTTGCGTTACGCAAAACCGCGGTCAGTTGAGCCACTGTGGTTGCCAGACCGACACTGAACATCGTTGAAACGATGAACGCCAGAAACACGGCGTTCATCAGAACGAGTACGGCATCCACTCTGTAAGGCCTCTCATTGAAGGTTCCGCAACCGGCGTTGGCCCGGACGTCGGGGCTTCGAGGATGTTACACACGAGCGTTTTGGCGAAGGCCGACTATCTCGACTTGTCGCACTTTTCGCAGCTAGATTCCGAACGCAACCGTTTGTCAAGCTGGTGAGGCAATGACCGAGTATTTCGACGCTGCCGACCTCGATACGGGTGAACTAGATGAGTTCGCCGACTACGAAGGGGACCTGAACCCGTTTCACACGCAGTTTGCATGGAGCCGGCTGTTGAACTCGTCCAGCCTTCGCGGGCTTGCCTCGCTACTCGGAGGCATGGCCTTTCTCTTCTCCGGACGTTCAACGGAGGCGCTCGCCGTCATCCTGGGCATAGTTGTGGTCGTATGGGCGATGTCCGAGTTCGCATCGCCAGCCGCCGAAGGCCGTGCCTCTCGATTGCTCACCGCGATTGTCTTGGCTTCGGTTGGTGTCGCGCTGCTGGTGTGGCCGGACCTGAGCGGACGGCTCATCTCGCGGCTGTTGGGTGGTGCCGTCGTTTACACGGGGCTCAGGGACATCTACCGCACCGTCCGCACGAAGGACAAAGGAGATATCCAGGCTTGGGGCTTGATCCGGGGCTTGTTTGTCATTGCGATCGGTGCGTCACTGTGGATAGCGCCGGCGATAATGCTCAACCTGGTAATCAGCTGCTTTGCGGGCTTCTGGATCATCACCGGCATCGCCACCACCATTGGAAACTTCACCGCTGTTGCGGATGACCTGGATGTGTTGGATGTATGGCCGCACATCTTCCGCTGGCTCGAGAGCCGCCCCCACACCGCCGATGACAGGACTCAGCTGTACGGAAAGCTGTTCTACGAAGGGGCCCTGGCCACCCGTCGCCTGTCACGCTTCTTTCTACTCATGGCGTTCGCAACGACGATCGCTGCCTTTGGCATCATCTCGGACTCGACGGCGGTTGTTATCGGGGCAATGCTTGTTGCACCGCTGATGACACCACTGATGGGGACGTCGCTCTCGATGATCATGGGTTGGCCCAAGCGATCTGTGATGTCGGCAGGCGTCGCGCTTGGCGGCATCGGACTGGCTATCGGGCTGTCCGCCCTTTACGGAAGCGTGGTGCCGTTCGCTGTCGATCCCGCGGTCAACAGCCAGGTAGCCTCACGAATCGCCCCCACACTGGTCGATCTCATCATCGCTGTTGCAGCCGGTGGCGCGGGTGCCTTTGCGTTGTCTCGACCCGACGTGTCCGATGCGCTGCCCGGAGTTGCAGTGGCGATTGCGCTCGTGCCGCCCCTTGCCGTTGCCGGACTGATGTTGGAAGCAGGGCAGCCCAGCGAGGCACTTGGTGCCCTGCTGCTGCTCACAACCAACCTGGTTGCCATCCTTCTGGTCGGCGCTGTGGTGTTCCTGCTAACCGGCGTGGTCCCGATCGCCAAGCTGATTTCTGAGCGTGAGTGGATCCGGAACACAACCACCCTGATCGGAATCCTGGCGATAGCTGTGATTGTCGTGTTGGGATCCACCAGCGAGCAGATACAAGCGCAGGCATTTGACCGTAACAACGTCGAAATGGTTGTCAACGAGTGGATCATCGACCAGGAATTCGACCTATTCTCTCTCGACGTCTCTCCGGACGAGGTAGAACTGGTCTTGGTAGGAGCCAGTCGCCCATCTTCACTCGACGAACTCGGCTTGCAAATTGAACGGGAACTCGGTCGTGATGTTGTCTTGACGGTGCACTGGGTACCTGAAGAACGATTTGTGATCGACAGTGACGGTTAGGCGCCCTCGATCGGCAACTGCCCATCGCTTGGGGGCCTGCAATGACGATACGTCTTGCCGCCTGCCATCGCTCATTCGTCGAGATGACTGACAAATGCCTTCAACTGTGCGACCACCTCGGCCAGCCGCGAAGTGTCTTCCTTGGTTAGTTCGGCAGAGTGCCGCGATGCCAGTTCCGCCAATTCGGCGAGTCGCGTCACGATCGCATCCCGGTCCTCGGCCACAAGCTCAGTGCCTTCGCGCTCATCAAACTCAAGGACTGCATCTACAACCGTGGTGAACAACACTGGTTCACCAAGGTTTCGCAGCAATCCGCTGCGATTCAGCAGATCCTCAACAGGTCCGTGGGCGCCCGCCAGGATGAGACTGACACCCATGCCCTCGAGTTCTCGCTGCAGTTCCTCGAGCATCTCCGTTGCGGGGATATCGAGGTCACTGGTGAGTTCCAGATCCAGCAGAACTGTGTGGACCGGCCGCTCGGATTGCGCCACCCGGTCGCGGATGCCCTCCCGGATTGATGCCGCGTTGGCAAAGAAGATCGTCTGGTCGGGGCGAGCAATGAGCATGCCCGCAGTCAATAGTGCTTCAGGATGGTAGGTGAGACTGCGGAACTGCAACGTGCCAGGAAGACGGCCCAGCTCACTGATTCTGGCTTCGCGGGTTCGCATCACGAAAGCGACCAACGAGGCGAGCACGGCTACGAGAAGACCAGAAAGCACCTCCTCGAAAGTCAGCACACCAAGCAATGCAATCGAGGCCAACCAGAAGTCGGTACGGCGCAGCCGATAGAACCTGCGCAACTCCTTCCACTTGAACATCCCCGAGACCGCAATGATCACAATCGCCCCGAGGGCCGCTTCGGGAAGATTCTCAAACAGCGGAGTCAGGAAGAGCGCGACCAACGCAGTGGCCGCCGCCGCGATAACCCCTGCTACCTGACTACGGCCTCCTGCGGCGTCGGCGGCGGCCGATTTCGACAGACTGGCTCCAATCGGAAACCCATGAAATAGCCCGGCCCCAAAATTAGCCATACCCATTCCAACCAGTTCCTGGTCCTCGTCGATCTGGTAGCGATGGCTCGATGCGAAACTCCGCGCCGACCCGATCGCCTCGGCAAACATCACCAACGTGATCGCGACTGCACCCGGTAGGAGGGAACGAATGTCGGCGACGCTGACGTCAGGAACTGCCGGCAGGGCTAAACCACTGGGAATCTCACCGACGACATGGACGTCCAGATCGAAAACGGTCACGACGATGATGCCGTAGACAAGTGCGACCAGCGCCGCGGGAATGCGATGAAACCAGTGCTCGAGAGCCACCATGAGAACGATGGTGCTGACTCCGACGACCAGGGTCGTGCCGTGGGCTTCCCCCAGATCGGCAAGGAGATGCCAGAGACGTTCCCAAGTATTGCCCTCGGTGCCTTCGAGCCCGAAGATCTTTGGCAGCTGCTTGACAATGATGACTAGAGCAAGCCCAGACACGAACCCGGCCAATACCGATCCTGAGAAGAAGCGGGCGATTCTGCCGAGCCGCAGAAACCCAGCAAGGACACCGACCACCCCTGCCAGCAATGCGAGCGCCGCAGTCAGGGCCGCAAACTCGGCAGCGTCGGCGCCACCTACCTGCCCGACAATGGAAGCCGACATGACGGCAATAGCCGATGACACAGCAACCACAAGCTGCCGCGACGTCCCAAACGCTGCATACAGCAAGAGGCCAATCGGGGCGGCGTAGAAAGCGGCCTCCGGCCCGACACCTGCGAGTTCGGCGTACGCCATCCCCTCTGGAACCAGCAACGCCATGATGGTCAGACCAGCTACGAGATCAGCCCGGAACCACTCCGGCTTGTAGTCACGCAGCCACCCCAGGATCGGGATGTAGCGAGTCATCGGGACAGGTCCCCCAAACAGTGTGGATTGGCGTGGCGGACCATAGTACGACCCACCGCCCGGAGCTGACAGGCTCGGATTAATGGTTGCATCAAGAGCTTTGAGAGATCCTCACCATGTGACCATTCGACCCTGACATATTCATTCCTCTCCAAATACACTGACCAACGTGAGCTTGCCAACGATCCCGTCGGTGGGAGGGAAGAGGAAGGACCCTGTATGAGAAGGATATTCACGCTATTCACGGTCATGGCCCTGCTGGCTGTTGGGGCAGCGTCTGCAGTCGCCAGCAGCGACGTCGCACCCGTCGAAGTAGCAGTTGCGAGTGACGATATTGAACACCGGGGCGGAGGCGGTCACGGCGGAGAGATCACCGAAGAAGTGATCACCTTCGAGAACGACGGCGGCACCGTCTACGGAACATTCGTCATGCCTGCGAACGCCAAACGCAAAACCGCCACGGTTCTCATGTTGCACGGCTTCACCGGTAATCGTGACGAGGGCCCGGTCCTGCAACCCGACTTCACCTTCACCGACACTATGTACTCGCGGACCGCACAGGTACTTGCCGAAAACGGTATCGCTTCGCTGCGTATCGACTTCCGCGGTTCTGGGGAGAGTCTCGACCAGTTCGGATTCGAGGGGACGACTTTCAGCGGCCAGGTTTCCGATGCATACGCAGCAGTCGAGTGGCTGGATGATCAGAGGAAGGTCGGCGACATCGGCATCCTCGGTCTCAGCCAGGGCGGTCTGGTTGGTGCCATCACCGCCGAGTCGCATCGCAAGGTCCGATCGCTGGTTCTCTGGTCACCGGTGGCCAACCCGGTTGATACGTACAAGACGGTGCTCGGATCGGACAGCGTCCTCACCGGACTGACCCAGCCTTCCACGACCGCAATCCTCCCCTGGGGAGCAGAAGTCACCCTGGAACGGCGGTTCTTTGAGGAGCTATATGCGACAGACCCCATCGCCGCCATCTCCCACTACAGCAAGCCGCTGCAGGTCGTTGTTGGTTCTGGCGACACAATCGTCACCCCGCAGCCGAACTTTGGTCAGACCTACATGACCTATCACGAGGGCGAGGAGGAGTTGGTCGTGTTGGACACCGACCACGTCTTCGACGTCTTCACAGGCAACGGGGCGCCGGCCCTCGACGATGCCATTGCAGCGAGTGTCGACTGGTTCGAGGACACCTTGCGGATCCGTCGCTGGTAGCCACGTCGCAAGTGCACCTATCGGGATTGGGGCCTGCGGGCCCCTTTCCTTTGTAGAGTCGCGGTATCCGTAACGAAGGACACACTATGGACTCAAACCCGGTCATCGACATGCTGGGGAGACCGCTGCGACTGGCGATGATCGGCGGCGGACCCGGCAGCTTCATCGGTGCGACCCACAGGACTGCGGCCCGCCTCGACCACCGCTACGTGCTCGTCGCAGGTGTGTTGTCTTCGGACCCTGGCCGTTCCCGCGATGCTGCGATCGCAGAAGGCATCGAACCCGAACGTGCCTACAGCACCGTCAGTGAGATGCTCGATGCCGAAGGCGCCCGCTCCGACGGAGCCGATGTCGTCGCCATCATGACTCCAAACGACAGCCACCATGAGTATGCGATGGCTGCGTTGAATCGAGGATTTGATGTCATCTGCGACAAGCCGATGACCAACACGCTGGCAGAGGCGATGGATGTGGTACGCAAGGTCGAAGAGACAGGGCTCGTCTTCTGTCTAACCCACAACTACACCGGCTACCCAATGGTCCGGCAAGCCCGCGCCATGGTGGAAGCAGGCGAGGTTGGGGAGATCCGTCTGGTGCAGGTCGAATACGTTCAGGGAGGAAAGGCAGACGAAGCCGACCCTGACCCAACTGGGGAGGTGCCCTGGCGCTTCAACCCGGTGCGCGGCGGACCATCGCTAGTGATGGGCGACATTGGAACCCACGCTCACAACCTCGCTCGCTTCATCACCGGTCTTGAAGTATCCGAAGTGGCCGCAGAGATTGGCCATGTCGTCCCCGGACGCGTTATTGACGACTACGGGGCGGCGATACTTCGATTCGACAATGGGGCCAGGGGAACCTTCTGGGTCACCCAGACCGCAGCCGGTGTCGAGAACTGTCTGCGGATCCGAGTGTCGGGAACCAAGGGAAGTGTCGAGTGGTGGCAAGAGAATCCGACCCGTCTGATTTCGACACCGCTTGTCGGCGCCGCCCACACCTACACACCGAACGGGCCGGGAAATCACCCCGCGGCGGTCCGAGCCTGCCGGATCGTTGCCGGGCACCCTGAGGGGTTCAACGATGCGTTCGCCAACATCTACTCCGATGCAGCCGAGGCCATCGCCGCCCGCAGATCGAGTCAGGAGGTAGATCCACTTGCCCTGCAGTTCCCCAATCACCACGATGGCGCCATCGGAGTCAGGTTCGTGGAGGCGGCGGTGGCATCGAGCAAGGCCAACGGCATCTGGTCCGATGCCACAACATCTATTGAGGAGACCAGCTGATGCCCCTACGCCCTGAGATCGGATTGGCCCAGGCCCGCAAGATCGTTGATGCCGTTGCGGATGCAGTGGAAGCGAGCGGCCAGGGAATCGCCGTTGCTGTCGTCGATCCGCACGGTGAACTCGTAGCCTTCCTCCGCAGCGACAGCTGCCCTCTGGCATCTATCAACAATGCAATCAACAAGGCATTCAGCTCAGCCCGTGAACAGACCGAATCCGCATCGCTCGGTGATCGCTCTCGCAATGGGAACTATCCGCTCGCCTACTTTGGCGATCCCCGCTACATCGGCTGGGGTGGCGGACTCCCGATCGTCGTTGATGATGCCGTCATCGGCGGCGTCGGCGTCAGCGGCTTGTCTGCAGCCGAGGACATCGAGTTGGCGCAGCTGGGTCTTGCAGCGATGGGTTAGCCAGCGCACCTAAGTAGCGCGGCGACCGCCCGTTCGACATCGGACTCGTCGGTCGCCCAATCAGAGACCGATATCCGCATGAACCGGTGGCCGTTCCACGTGGTGCCGCTGAAGTAGGCCGTTCCGTCCTGTTGGACCTTGGTGATGACCTGATCTGTGAAATCGTTGTGGTTGCCGTCCGGTGCAATCCAGCGGACCAACACCTGGTTGAAGACAACGTCGTTGACGACTTCCGCTTTCCCGCTCCCCGTGAGACGCACGGCGAACAAGCGGGCAAGGCTACAGAGCCGCTCGACCATCTCGTCAACACCCGCTCGTCCCAATGAACGCAGCGTGGCGTACACCGCCAAACCACGTGCCCGTCGTGAGAACTCGGGGTTCCAGTCCATCTGGTCGCGGGCTGCACCATCAGCCTGAACCAGATAGGCAGCCTGGATACTCATCGACGCCCGGTGCGATGCCGGGTGCCGGCAGATAGCGACACCGGAGTCGTAGCCGACATTGAGGGTCTTGTGGGCATCGGTCGACCATGAATCAAGCCGGTCCATTCCGGCGGTGAGATGCTTGGTTGCGGCGGATGCTGCCGCCCATAGCCCGAACGCCCCATCAACGTGCACCCAAGTGGGGTTGCCCCGGGTTCGGTGGCGATCCGCAGCGTCGGCGACAGCCGAATAGTCGTCGAACGAACCGTGGTTGATGTTGCCGGCTTCCACGCAGACGATCGTTGGCCCTTCGAGACCGGCCAAGGTGCGCTCGAGCTCTTCGGTGTCGATCCGGGAATCCGCATCGGACGGGACCAGGGTTGACGTTGAGTCGCCGAAGCCCAGCAGACGCAGTGCCCGCGGGATCGTGGAATGACGCTCGCTCTTGACCACGATATTGACCTTGGGTGCTCCCTGGAGACCTTGAGCCTCCACATCCCAACCCACTTCGCGAAGCACGCGGTGGCGGGCCGCCGCCAAGCAGGTGTAGTTGGCCATCTGCCCACCGGTCACAAAACCAACGGACGCGTTTGACGGCAACCCCAGTACATCGAGAACCCAACCGGCTGCGACCTCTTCCACGATGGCTACGCCCTGGGCAACTGCGTACAACCCGGCGTTCTGATCCCAGGTCACGCCAAGCAAGTCTGCCCCAAAGGAGGCGGGATGGAGACCGCCAATCACAAATCCGAAGTACCGACCGGAGGCATGGGCCGTCACATGCGGCTCAATACTGCGGGCCAGCGCATCGACTACCTCGACTGCATCAACGCCGTCTTCAGGCAACGGACCACCGACGAGAGCCCGGATCCGGTCAGGGTCGGTCGGCCGGTACACGGGTCGATCCGGCAGCGAGGCCAGATATTCCCCCGCGGGACCCATTGCCGCCTCGATGATCTTGTCCCAGTTCGATTGCTTCATGCCTGCCTCCCGTAGGCGACCCTACAGATCAACCACGCCTGCTCGCACAAGCGAATCGCCATGGAGGAATAGTTGAAGTCTCACATATGTTGAACCCAGCCCCGCCCGATAGGACTCAAATGGAACTTGGCATCAGCAGCTTTGCGGAGGCAAACCGTCACCCGGTTACCGGTGAAACGCCGACACATGGCGACCGGCTTCGCGATGTCGTCGCCGAGATTGAGCTCGCCGAACGGGTTGGCCTCGATGTCTACGGATTGGGTGAGCACCACCGAATCGACATGGCTGCTTCCTCAATCGCCGTGACATTGGCGGCCGCGGCGGCCCGAACCAGCACGATTCGTCTCAGCTCCGCAGTCGTGGTGCTCAGCTCCGCTGATCCGGTGCGCACATATCAGGACTTCGCCACTCTCGATCTGATCTCCTCGGGACGTGCCGAACTGCTTGTCGGGAGAGGGTCGTTCACCGAATCGTTTCCCCTATTCGGATACTCGCTGTCGGACTACAACGAGTTGTTCGCCGAGAAGCTCGAACTGCTGCTGGCGATCCGAGACAACGAGCGTGTCACGTGGGAGGGCAAGTTCCGCTCGCCCCTCGTGGACCAGGGTGTATACCCACGGGCGATGCAGGACCCGTTCCCAATCTCGATCGGCGTCGGTGGGACACCGGCCTCGATGGTTCGTGCCGCTCAGCTCGGACTCCCCGTGACCTTGGCCATCATCGGAGGGGAACCGGCACGGTTCCGGCCGCTGGTCGATCTCTATCAACGCACTCTGCACACTGCCGGCCACGACCCGGAGGCCTTTCCCCTTGCCGTTCACGGACTCGGCTACGTCGCCGACAACAAGGAAGAGGCAATCGAAACCATCTACCCGGGTTTCAAGGACACGATGACTCGGATCGGCAGAGAACGTGGTTGGCCGCCACTCACCCGTGAGCAGTTCGATTGGATGGCGGGCCCCGATGGATCGCTGGTAGTGGGCAATCCTCAAGCGGTCGCTGACAAGATTCTGCAGTGGCGCGAGATTCTTGGCATCGAAAGGTTCATGCTGCACTCGGGCACCGGCAACCTGCCCCAAGAGCAAATCCTGCGGTCGGTGGAGCTATTGGGTACCGACGTTTCGCAGATAGTGCGCGGCCGCTGACGGCTAGCGTTACATCATGACCTTTGTACCCGATGACTTCGCCGTCCCGCAGTCGTTTGACGGCCCGGGCTTCCAGTTGGAGCCGCTGGGCGCACTGCACAATGAGCGTGACTATGAAGCGTGGACCACGAGCTTTGACCATATCAAGGCAACCCCCGGGTTTGTCGGAGGCAACTGGCCGCACGAGATGAGTCTCGAAGACAACCTCTCCGATCTAGTCGGCCACGCCACCGACTTCGAAGCCCGTACCGGGTTCACCTACTCGATTCTCGACGGTGCCGACGTCATCGGCTGTGTCTACATCTACCCCTCCCGCAAGGAGAGTTACGACGCTGCAGTGTCGTCGTGGGTAGTGCGGGACCGGGCCGAGATGGATGCGGTGACGTGGCGGTCACTATCGGACTGGCTCGCAACGTCGTGGCCATTCACCAACGTGAAATACGCCCCGCGGAGGACCCCGAGTCGATAATTGCGGCAGCACAGGAGCTTGGGGTTGCCTGGCCGATCGCACCAACCCGAGATTGCGTGGTCATTTTCCGATCATAGGTGGTGACCGGGTTCAGATGACTTTCGGGGTGACAACGCTCGGCGAGGCCGTCTCTACGGCCGGCGCCGACTTGGCCAACCGGCGCTCCCAGACGGCAAACCCGGCGACAGCAGACCCCAGAAAGATCCCAGTGGTGCGGAACATGGTCGGGTACCCGGCTTGCTCGATAACAAAGCCAAGAGTGGGACCGCCGAGCAAGGCGCCAACATCAAACAGCGCTGTGAAGAACGCAACAGCCGAACCGCGACCGGCGTCGCTGGCTCGGTCGACGGCCATGCCCATCAGGATAGGGAACGTGTAGGCGTGGCCGGCCCCACACAACACCCCGGCAACAACTATCGATGTGGCGGATTCAGCTTGGGCAAGCACAAAGAAGCCCAGGATCAGCAACCCGAATGCCGGAAATAGAACCCGCTTTGCCCCGACTCGCTCTGGCAGCCACGCAAGGGTGAGCCGCAGCGCGATCGCGGTGCCCGCGTAGTACGAGAAGAACAGGCCTACCGAGCCGATTCCGGTCTCATCGACGAATGTGCGGAGAAAGGTGAAGTAGCCGGTCAACGCCATCGAGAAGGCTGTGGTCACAGCCCAGATCGGATACAGCTCGCGCCGGAACACCGCGGCAAAGAAGCCTCCGGGGCTTTCGCCCTTGGCCAGTCGAGGTGCCGTCTCGGGCAGGAACAAGGTCACCAATAGCCCGACCCCGGCAAGGATGGCAGCGACAGCAAAGAGCGCTTTGAAGTCCGCTTGGGCGAGGACAACCTCACCCACCACACCACCAAGAGCAATCGGCAAGATCCCACTAACTCCGAATAGCGCAAGCCCTTCGGTGCGGCGCGAGGTCGGGACGATGTCAGCACCGTATGTGAACAGGGCCGTGAAGGTCATACTGATACCGAAGCCATGAAGGATCCGGACCAGGAACAACCAGGGTCCGACAGAAGATACGGTGAGATACAGCAGTGCGGTAGCAACGTTGAGAACACCACCGGCGAGCACGACCGGGCGGCGTCCCCTGGTGTCCATGACGCGGCCGAGAGTTGGCCGGATGACGATGGCGGAAACCGCGGTGACCCCAACCAGAACGCCCACTTCGGTGGCGCTCGCTCCCAAGTCAGTGAGGAAGGTTGGGAGGTGAATGAAGAGGAAGAACGCCATTCCATGGAACAGATTCCCGGCGAACGCGACAACGAAGGGGCGAGTTAAGAGAGGTTCACGGTTCGGCACCGAGCAAGTCTACCGACCCTGCAGGTCACTAGAACCAGCTCTCGTCCCGCTAGATGGTGCTCCTCATCCATAGGTTGGGTAGCGAACGGATGCACCGACGGCGTCCCGGAGAAAGAGCCACTGGGCAGAGCCGCCGCGGTGCCGCAACCGTCGAGGACATGGTCATCGCGATCGAGTACGAGAAGGCCTCACCCAGACTGCTCGAGAAGTGCCTCCAAGGTGAAATCGTACCCAAGCTCGAGATCGAGCTCGTTGGCACCCAAGCCGGTATTGCTGGTGGTCGGCAAGTAGCGGGGCTGGCAAATGACAGCCTTACCATGTACGATAGAGTGGTGGCAACGAGGAGCAGATGGCTACCAAGACCGGCAAAGAAGCCAAACCCAGAATCCCGCTGAGCAAAGAGCGGGTGCTTCATACCGCCGTCGACTTGGCGGACAAGACGGGCATCGAGAAGCTCACGATGCGCAATCTGGCCCATGAACTCGGGGTCGAGGCGATGTCGCTGTATTACCACGTCGCCAACAAAGAAGTCATGCTCGACGGCATGGTCGAAGCCATTATCGGCGAAATCGGAGAGGTGGCAGGCGGCTTCGAACCTCCTGCTGAGGGCACCGATTGGAAGACGGCGATGCGGCACCGAATCCTGAGCGCTCGTCAAGTCATGATGCGCCATCAGTGGGCCCCGGGCGTCCTCGAAACACGGACCACGATGAGCCCGCCGCTACTGCACTACTTCGATTCGTTGTTGGGCATCTTTGTGCACGGCGGTTTCTCGTACGACTTGGCACACCACGCTATGCACACCCTGGGCAGTCGCGCCCTTGGCTTCAACCAGGAGCTGTTCGTCCCCGATGACCAGGGCCCAACCGACGAGGAAAACGAGGCCATGCTCGCCGAGATGGCCAGCCAGCTTCCCTTCCTTACCGGGATGATGATGGAGATCGTCCATGACGACCCCGACTCAACTCTGGGTTGGTGCGACGACCAAACCGAGTTCGTCTTCGGTTTGGATCTGATCCTCAACAGTCTCGACACCCTCCGCGAGTCGGAGTAGCCCACCACTCCGCGGGAAGTCGATCACGTTCTCACCCCCCTCGTACGGGCTCCGCCCGTCCGATCCCCCCATCAAGGGGGGATTGGCAAAGCAGCCATCCCAAGACCAGGAGGAGAACACAACACGCGACCCCTCTCACCCTCACCCCCCTCAGACGGGCTCCGCCCGTCCGATCCCCCAATCAAAGGGGAGACCGACAAAGCAGCCCTCCCCAAGACGTTGATTTGGATAGCGATCATCATTGCCGTCTTCGCCACTTGCGGTGCGTCGGTATGGCTTGGCCGGCGCCAAGTCATAGGCACCAGAGCCGGGTAGGCTGCTGCCCGGTGATCGGTCTTCCAACACCGCAAGCAGCATGACAGTCACAGCCACGCAAACTATCGGTCATGTTTGTCTTCCCGTTGGCGTTCGGAGTCGGTCAACAGACGAAGAAGACAGCCGCCAATGTGCCCGCGGTGCAAACCGGCGCCATATGCACCGCAGCAATACGAAGGACTTCTCATGGCAGAGCACAAAGCAGACTGGTACACCGATCCGACCGGCCGCTACCAAAATCGCTACTGGGACGGAATGAAGTGGTCCGATCAGGTCAGCAACGGCGGTCCGAGCGCCACAGATCCAAACCCGCTGGATCCCAATACCGCCATAGTCCCACCCGCACCGGGTTCAGTGGCAGCGACTGTGTCGGCACCGAAATCGGTCGCACCACCCGCACCGGCGGTGCAGGTGAGCCAGAAGAGCGGAGGAACCGGATTCGGCATGATCCTGGGGGCGTTGGTGGCCCTGGTCGCAGTCGTCCTTCTGGCAGTGGTGCTGCTGCTGTCTGGCTCCGATGACTCGAGTTCGACCACAACTACCCCTCCGGCTACCACCAGCGCACCCACGACCACAGCCGGCTCGTAGGCCAACGCAAGAGCTCTCCGATGCCAGCCGATCCCGGCTCGCATCTGGAGGCAGGCATGTTCCATTCAGGCCAGTTGTCGAAGGTGGATGCCAAGCCCCCCAACCGCCGGTGCTAGCGCGTAAATTTGATGACGCGCCACAGCCGATAGCGTCGGGAGGTAGGGGATATGAACATCGAGATCCAACAGCCAAGACCTTTTGACTTGGTCGGTTCCAAGATCCTGATTGCAGGGAATGCAGTCGGTTTCGAGGGCCACCTGTCGATTACAGTCACCGAGGGTCATGACGAAGTGGTCGGGTCGGCGCATGCGGGCTCAACCTCGATCCGACAGTTCCATGCAGAGATCGACATACCCACCGATGTTGCATTCACCCTCAACAGGCTGTTTGTGAATATCGCCGACGACAGCGGCGGCGAGGACGGGATGCCGGTACCCATGGTTACTGTGCCGGTGCTTTACGGCCCACTGATCCTGGACGGGTATACGGGGTACTGGGAGCACGAAGTCGTGCGCGGCGACACCTTGTCTGCGCTCGCTCTTCGCTATTACGAGGACGCCTCGAAGTACCCGGCCATCCACCAGGCGAACCAGCACATCGTGTCCGACCCGAACCTCATCTTCCCCGGACAGGTCCTGCGGATTCCACAACCGTTCTGAAGGTGAGGCTTGATTGCGTTGCGGCCTTCCGACAATGCGGCTTCTCAGTGCCCAACCTACCGAGTCGTGCGACGTCAATCACGGCAGCCAGCGGCCGACAGTCCTGTCCCATGAGCGCTTGGCTGCGACACCTGCTGCGAAAGCAGCGCCGAGCCCGAACCCAACCTTGAATCGACGGGCGGCGACGTGGTGAGGTTTGGCGAACTGGACCACAGGCCAACCGCGTTCATACGCCACATCCGCAAGCTTCGAGTCGGGATTGATGGCGATTGGGATCCCGACCAGCTCCAGCATTGGGAGGTCGTGGAACGAGTCCCCGTACGCAAACGAGAGGCTGAGATCGTAGTTGTTCTCCTCGGCCAGGCGGGCAATAGCACGGGCCTTCTCCTGACCGTGCCTGAATGGCTGTACCAATCGCCCGGTGTATACCCCATCGACAACCTCGGCCTCGGTGGCAATCGCCCCGGTGAACCCGAGCTCCTCCGCCAGCCTGCCGACAATCTCCATGGCCGAAGCCGAAATCACGTAGCAATCCCGCCCCATCCGGGCGTGGAAGCCGAGAAGCCGCAGAGTTTCCGGACGAGCTTCGGCGAGCATCTTTTTGACCAGCGGTCCCTGCAGCTCCAGCATCTCGGAGCGCTTCTTGCCCTTGATTGTCTCGAGGATCTTGGGGAGTGTCTCATCGGCTACACCCTCAGATTCCCCGATCCAGTCGAACAGCAAGCCACGGATCAGTTGGGTGCCCATCTTTGCGGGATTGATGAGGCCGGCACGCCATGCAGCCATCCCGAATTGCGAGATCGACGATCCCTCGATGATCGTCCGGTCGAGATCGAAGAAGACTGCCGGCTGCAGGCCTTGTCCTAGCTGTCCATCGGAGTCGGGTTCAGCGTCCATCGGGTCCTTACTCTGCACCGGTCCGCGGTCTGCAAAGGCGCATGCCTACTCGTACAAGCCCTGCAGGCTGTCGTCGAAGCGGTCGAGTACCACATTGCGCCGCAACTTCAGAGTCGGTGTCAGCATCCCGTTGTCGGTTGAGAAGTCATCAGCAAGTAGGGCGAACTCACGAACGCGCTCGTAGTGAGGCAGCGATTCAGTCTGTTTGCCTATTTCGCCACCGATCAACTCGAGCAGGCTGGGGTTGTGAACGACATCGGGATCGTCGAGATCGACACCTTCCTCCTTCGCCCAACTCTTCAGAGCCGGATACTCAGGGACGACTAGCGCGACGTTATACGGTTTGCCGTCGCCGTAGACCATTGAGTTGGCGATGTAGGGAGACAGACTAAGAGCGTCCTCGATCAGCGTGGGAACAACGTACTTGCCGTTGCCCAGCTTGTACTGCTCCTTGACCCGACCGGTGATGTGAAGGAACCCCTCGTCGTCGATGCGACCCAGATCGCCGGTTCTGAATCCGCCGTCGTCGGTAAAAACCTCGGCAGTCTGGTCGGGCAGGTTGTGGTATCGCTTCATGACGTTGTGCCCATAAACAACGATCTCACCGTCGCGAGGATCAGCTGCCAGGGCCGTGTCGAGAGATATCCGAACTCCGGGGATCGGTTTGCCGACGGAGCCTATCTTGCGGCTGCCCGGCCAGTTGGCAGTGGCGATCGGAGACGTCTCCGACAGACCGTATCCCTCGTACACCTTGATACCCAGAGCATCAATGAAAAGAGCCACCTCCTTCGGGATCGCGGCTCCACCGCTGATCGCGTACTTGAGATTGCCGCCGAATCGTTGACGGACCTTGGTCATGACCACCTTGTCGAACAGCGTGTGCTGGATGTCGAGCCACCGACTTGTCTTGCCTTCAGCCTCGAGCTTCTGGCGCTTCTGGGCGTTGGATAGCGCAGCATCGAACATCACCTTGGTGATGCCGCCCTCGGATTCCATGTGCTTGTTCAAGCCTTCGTAGATCTTGGAGAAGATCCGGGGGACGCTTACCAGCGTCGTGGGATGGACCTCGCCGAGGTTGTCGACGATCTTGGGCGTAGATTCCGCGAAGGCTGTCGAGCACCCCTTGGAGAAGACCGTGTGCAGTTCGACGGTTTGACCAAAGGCATGCGCCCAGGGGAGGAACGACAAGGTCCGATCATCTTCCTCGAGGGGGAAAACGTCGGTGATGGCACTGACGTTGTGAGCCAGATTGCCTTGCGAAAGCAGCACACCCTTTGGCTTTCCGGTCGTTCCCGAGGTGTAGACAAAGCCGGCAATGTCGTCGGCATGAAGCTCGACTACGGGGACTATCTCGGCACCGCTGCCCATGTCTGAGTATGCGGGCCCGTCTACGTCGGCGGCAGACTCGAATGGAATTACGTGCTGAAGCGCACCAAGATCGCCGCTGAACGCCAGGACCCGTTTCTGGATGGCTTCGTTGGCGACAAACGCCACCTTGGCGCCCGAGTCGCCGAGGATGTAGTGCCAGTTGTCGTCGTGTTGGGCCTCGTACATGGGGACGATGGCGGCCCCCAGACCGTACCCGGCGTATGCCGCCACTGCCCACTCAGGGCGGTTGTCGGCGATGATGGCGACGACGTCACCCTTGCCGATCCCAAGGGCAGCGAGCCCGGTCCGCACCCGGTCCGTTTCCTCGCGAAATGCACCGTAGGTGATCCAGCTCCATGATTCGTCGCGCTTTATCCCAAAGAGCGGGCGATCCTGGAACTCGGCGGTGCTGCGCACGTAGATCTCATTCAGCGTGTTGTATCGCGGTGTAAAGGTGTCCGTCATCGCCAGCCCTCTCTCGTTGGTCCAAGAATACTCTCCGAGGGTCGCACGATCCACATGACGGGGTCTAGGCCCTGTGCGGGAGGGTGCAAAAGCCGTGGAGGATCGGTCAGTCGTGGTCGGCGAGGCAAAACATGTCGTTCTTGGCGCGGCGGAACGCATCGTCAGACAGGGTGCCGCTTTCGTGGGCGGTGATGGCTGCGATGAGCTCCGCCGACTGCTGGTTGCCCTTGCGAGGTGCGTGAGCCGGGTCCTTGAAGGGGCGCGACAGCAGGTAGATGAACGTTCCGACGACGGGGAGCACGACTACGACTGCCGCCCAAGCGGCCTTGCGCCAACCAGCAAGGTCGGGACGACAAACGATATCCCAGATCGTGGCGCCGATCAGCACCACAGCTGGGATCGAGACAACGAACGGCAGCAGCGATATGTCTTCGATCACAGTGCCTCCACCAGAACTTCGAGCACCTCGCGGCGTTTTGCCGCGATGACATCCTCTGAATCCGACGCCTTGCGGAGGCGACGCCACGTCTGGAACGACTTCCACAGCGTCTGTAGCCGCTCTTGGACGACGATTACTGCTCCGAAGTAGACGGGCATGAGGAGCGTCGCAAGCAAGGCACCGCGCCACCCCGAATCGAAGAGGGCGCCCCAGATGGCAAGCCCCCATGTGATGCCGAAAGCAACGATGGCGGTGAGTGGCTTGGTCGTCGACTTCACGGCCGGAGCGACCCTGAGGAGCCCGACCGCTTTGACCGCTATATAGGGGATCCAGTTGATCACGACTCCCACCAATGCAAACGGCAACAGCACGATCGTGACGATCAGCCAACCAACCAGCCACCAGAGAAACTGTCGCCCCGTGAGGCCCGAAAGCAGTTGCTCATCGGTCAACCCCAAGTTTGACAACTCAGTGTCGTAGTCGTCGACCGCACCAACTACGACGGCTCTTGCCTCAGGCGACTTGCGGCCCAAATGCCCGGCTATGGCGTCGCGCCCGGCAAGGGAGATCTGTTCAGTGGGGTCGTCTGCGATGGTTCGGAGCACGATCTCGGCCCCGTGGGTGAGCGAGCGTGCTTCCTCCCAGTCGCTGAAATCAGGTGCGACACGCCGGAGTTCTCGTTCGATATCAGCGGTGAGTGCGCGGACCGCTGGTCGATTTTCAGGTCCCTGATCGTCACCTGGCTCGAAGTACTGGTCGACGTTGGCGTCGAGGTCGATCGGGGGTCCGATTAGTACCGAGACCGAGCTTCGCAGTGAAGCTTTGTCTTCGTAGTGAATCCCGGCCGGAGTGATTCGGATTCCTTCGACCCCACGGGCTCGCGCTCCGAGGACAATGCGAGCCGCCCCTGTCTTGATCGGGGCGATCGATGGTTGGTCCCGGGTGATGCCCTCGGGGAAGATCATGAGGTGAGTCCGGTCTTCGAGTGCTTGGTATGCCGACGCAAACATGATGTCGTTGGAACCCTTGCCCCGGTCCTCGGGTTTATGGACGGGGATCGCTCCAACCCAGCGCATGATCCATCCTGCAAGAGGGATCTTCCAGATCACGTCTCGGGCCATGATCCGAGGGAGTCTCGGCATGGCATAGACAAGCAGAAGCGGGTCGGCGAGCCCGCCGAAGTGGTTGGAGACAGACAATTGCGGCCCATCGATGCGGTGGTCGGCGCGGTAGACATCGACCTTGCGATAGACCCCCCGAACCATTAACCCGGCAAGCTTGCGGATCAAGCGCTCTCTCCGCGAAGCGCGATGGGGTGTCTGTGTGGTCATTGTCGAGAAATCTAGCGGCTCCTCCCCGCTGTTGCGCTTGCCAATGATCGGAGGGCCGGACGTCTCGTCCCCGACCTTCAGATCCGTAGTCATCTGCAAGCGGCGTCCACAACCGTCCACACACGCTGGAACGACAGGGATTCGATTCCACAGGTATCCATCGCCGTCCATTGCCGTCCACAGAGAACAACTCCCGATTTGGCTCCCACGACAAACTCACGGGATTGCGTTGTCTCGATATCGCGACATCATGACGGCATGCCAAAGCAAACCACTGTTCGCCTACCCCAAGACCTCGCCGACGACGCCGAAGCCATCGCCCGGGTCAAAGACACCAGCGTCAACGCCGACACCGCTACTTCCGGTTCGCCCGAACCGAGATCCCCCGACTGCCCGAAGCCGTTGGTGTTGGTGTTGGTGTTGGTGTCAGTCGAGCCGTTTGAAGCCAACACACAACGGCCTAATCGAGTTGATATTCGACGAATTGTCAGGCGGTGGTCCCTCACCAATGTGAACACCCTGAAGCAAAACAGCCGAGCCACCAACAACACCAGAGTCGTCCACTACCTGGGTAATGAA
>JAAETI010000727.1 GCA_024228555.1 bacterium
CAGGCGTCGTGACGGTCACGTTGACGGCCTCGAACGCAACCTTCAGCGGCGAGGTTGCGACGAATACGATTGAGGTCGACACGATCCCAATGCTGCCTTACAGCCGCACCTACTCCAATTGGGGCCAGACGCGTGGCTACTGGTTCGTGACCCCGGTTGGCTTCTCGATCACTGGCCTTCAGGTTCCGGACGAGCAGGGTAGTGGTCTCCAGAACGTCGCAGTAGCCAAGATTGCGGGAACAACGACTACCACTATTTACGACACCATGTTCGAGGCCTTCGCTGCTCCGGCCAGCCAGGTCCTCCCGACCTCGATCAGCTTCGAAGCTGGTGACACGGTCTATGTCCTCGGTGTTGCTGGTGCGTCGACTCTTCTGCACAACAGCTACTCGACTGGACCTGGTCCGAGCACGGTCCTTGGCCAGCCGATCACGCTGGCTCGCGCCTTGTGTCAATTCAACATGGTCACTAACCCGATCTCAAACGGTGGTAAGTCCCTCGGCTTCTCGACCACTGGCCCCATTGCTCGTACCTACACCGTGGTCAGCGACGCAACTGGCGTCGACTACGGCACGGCCTCGGACAATGGCAACAACCTCGGCGCTCCCGAGCTGACCACGAAAACTCTGCCGG
>JAAETI010000728.1 GCA_024228555.1 bacterium
ATCGCAGGAACTGGGTCCAGGTCACGTTGGTGCGGCTGGGTGCGGGGTCGATGCCTTGGTCTTTGAGGATTCTCCAGATGGTCGAGGCCACGATGTTGTGGCCAAGGCCGTTCAGTTCTCCGTGAATGCGGTGATATCCCCCGGTGGGGTTGTCGGTGGCCATCTTGATGATGAGCCGCCGGATCTTGGTGTGGGTCGATGGACGTCCAGGCTGTTGGGCTGGCTGGGTCCAGTGTTTAGCGATGCGTCGGCGGTGCCAACGAAGCAAGGTGTCGGGGGTGACGAGCCAGCCAGCTCGGAGCTGGCGGGGGAGTGCCTGGGCTATCACTCCGAGCACCGATCGATCGTCATCATTGAGAGCGGGTCGGGTGTCTTGTCTGTTCAAGACGCAGAGTTGGTGACGCAGGACGATGATCTCGAGTTCTTTGGACCGGCCGGAGCGTACAGCGAGGCGGGCCAAAGACGTGAGGAAACGGTACAGAATTCGATACACAAGCCCAGGATCGGTGTGGATTTGCCCTGTTCAACAGCCACGTCCGCGTTTCGGGCACCCACA
>JAAETI010000729.1 GCA_024228555.1 bacterium
GCTCGGCGTCCGGTGACCTCAGTCGTTGCACGAAGCCGCTTCGCGGCGGTATCCCTCCGATCTCCCAGCCGATAGGTGGCTCCTCTGACTCCGCAGGTCTTTAGGCCGTCGCCGGCCCGACGAGTTAGCGGCTCCGCCTCCCTCACGACTCCGCCGACCGCCACCGGAGCGCTGTCCGACCGGCCGCGTGTGCTATGCTCTCTCGCGTCATCGTCCGCCAACCGGCTCTGAGTGGGCCTGCTGGCCCCCTTCGGCGGCGCGGAGACCGAAGTATGCTGCGATCTCGCTTGAATCGGACCGTCTCGCCTGTACTGACGCCGGCCTCAGCCGGGGCTCCGGGATACAAATTCCTAAGTGCAACGGCCGTGCCAGCCTGTCCACGGCTTCGGCCCTCACCTGCGGCCTGCTACGGGCCAGACTGCGCGCGGGGGCTCCGGCCGATGACGGCAAGGCCGCAGGGTCTCCGCTTGGCGCGGGCACGACGCCGATGGGCCGAGGCACCGGCAGAGCCACGGCGTCTCGGAAGGCTCTCGGTCAACGCCTTCGGGGCCGTGGGCTTACGGGCACCACGGTGCCTGCCCGGCGGCTTCGTACAACTCGGTTCCATGTGAACTCCTGGGCCGGTGGTGCACGATGGGGAGATCTTCACTCCGAGTTCTCATAGAACCTTTATAGTTACGCACCAGAAGCTATCGTCCTCCGGCGTCATCGCGGTAGCCTGAGGAAGTAAGATTCAGAGAATGAACTCAACTTTCAGATCACTGCTTTTTTGGATCGTCGTCTTCGGCGCCGTCGTACTTCTTTGGCAGACGATTCAAAACATTCAGACGATTCAAAACATTGAGGACTGGGCGGCCGCCGCGTGGCTTGATCGTCCGGAGAGGAGAGGGATCATGGAGCACTTCGCAGTCTGGATAGTACCGATTGCCGCAATCTGTATCGGCATCATAGTGCTCGCGGTCTTCTTCAAGATCCTTGGGTTCATAGGTGACCGAATCTCCCCGGTCAAACATATCAAGATCAAAAAACTCTTCAGCCAGTCCGAGTTGGTCACCGTTCACATGACCTCTGGCCGCCCGATCCAGCATCTGAAGTTCATCGGGTTTGTGGACAGCAAATCAGTCGAGGAAGTCCCGTGGCCACTGCTCAACTTCGTCACCTTCGAGAAACTCGACGGTTCGAGGCTCCTTGTCCTGGCAGACAA
>JAAETI010000730.1 GCA_024228555.1 bacterium
CTACGAAAACATGGGCGCCCAGCTCGTGAAGCAGGTAGCCCAGCAGACCAACGACGCAGCCGGCGACGGCACCACCACCGCCACGGTGTTGGCCGAAGGCATCTTCGTCGAAGGCCTCAGGAACGTGACCGCCGGCGCCAACCCGGTCGCCCTCAAGAAAGGCATCGACGCCGCAGTCGATTGCGCAGTCGCTCAAATGAAGCGCATGTCCACGCCCATCAAAGGCCACAAGGACATCGCCCAAATCGCCACCATCGCCTCCAACAACGACCCTGAAATCGGCAAGAAAATCGCCGACGCCATGGACCGCGTAGGCAAGGACGGCGTCATCACCGTCGAAGACGGCACCACCCTCGAGACCACCATCAACGTGGTCGAAGGCATGGAGTTCGACAAAGGCTTCCTCTCCCCCCACTTCATCACCGACCCCAAGGCGATGACCGTGGAGTTCGAGAACCCCTACATCCTCATCCACGAGAAGAAGATCAGCTCCGTCAAGGACCTCATCCCCCTTCTCGAGCAGGTCGCCCAATCCGGTCGCCCCGTCGTGATCCTGGCCGAGGACGTGGAAGGCGAAGCCCTCACCACCCTCGTCGTGAACCGCCTACGCGGTTCCTTCCCCTGCGTCGCCATCAAAGCCCCCGGCTTCGGTGACCGCCGCAAAGCCATGATGGAAGACATCGCCATCCTCACCGGAGCCACTCCGGTCATGGAAGACATGGGTGTGCAAATGGACGCCCTGACTACCAAGGAGCTTGGCACCGCCAAGAAAGTCCTCATCACCAAGGACACCACCCTTATCGTCGAAGGCGCCGGCAAGAAAGCCCAGATCAAAGCACGCATCGAACAGATCCGCGCCGAAATCGAAGCCTCCAAGTCCGACTACGACGGCGAGAAACTGCAAGAACGTCTTGCCAAGCTTTCCGGAGGAGTCGCTCAGATCCAAGTCGGTGCCGCCACCGAGTCGGAGATGAAGGAGAAGAAAGCCCGCGTTGAAGACGCCCTGCTCGCCACCCGCGCAGCCGTCCAAGAAGGCGTCGTCCCCGGCGGAGGCATCGCCCTCCTCTCCTGCATCGACCCCATCGAGCGCCTCAAGCTGAA
>JAAETI010000731.1 GCA_024228555.1 bacterium
GCGCACTTCGCGAGCGAAGTCCTCACCACGTGCGACGCCTCTGGGGGGCGGACGTGGTTGTCTCTCCGTTTCGCGTAGGAATGTGGCCAATGGACAGACGTGTATGCGCTCGGCGTCATGCTTTTCATGCTACCGGCCCTGCCGCGTTTCCTGTGGCAGGCTGGCGGTCGTACTTTCTCGGCAGTCGATGCGTGCTATGGCTGGCGTACATGCACCTATTCCGCCAATGCGTGGTGCCTATCGAAACCAGCCAATATGACGGATCACTTTGCCCCGCCCCCACGCGGTCACTATGGCCGCCCCTTGACAGTCTGAGGCGAGCGCCCTGATCGGGGACGTGACCGTGAGGCTGCCGGTCGGCTTCGACGCCGGCGCTAACGCCATTCACATCCCTGCTCCCCGTGTCGCATCCGGCGTCCCAGGGGGTGTGTCATCCTGCGACAGTGTCGGCGCCTGACGACCCTAACCCTATGATCTTCCTAGCCCCGCAGTGTGGCCCGTCCCCTGCACCGGGGCGGGGGCATGGACCCAGGTACGCAGTACCGTCCGAGGCAGGTGGCCACCACCGCGCTTTATCGTATCGTCTCTGACCACCTCGATGAGTTCCTGGCCCACGCCGATGCCCATGACCGCGTGGTGCCGAAGTTCGTGGTCGACGAGTTCGCGTCGTTCTTGACCTGTGGAATCCTCGAGCACGGCTTCGCCATAGCCCAGTGCGGCCACTGCCAAACCCAGCGCCTGGTGCCGTTTTCGTGCAAGGGCCGCGGGCTATGTCCCAGCTGTATCGGCCGCACGATGTGTGACACCGCCGCCCGGCTCGTGGATTATACTGTGCCCCACGTGCCCGTGCGTCAATGGGTACTGTCGCTTCCCCACGGGTTGCGTTTCGTCTTGGCATACGACCCGCCGCTGTGTGCCGAGGTGCTTCGCATCTTCACCGACGAAGTCTTCGCGTGGCTGCGACGGACCGCTGTTGCCGCCGGTGATGTGGGCGACGACGACGAGCTGCACTGTGGCAGCGTTACGGCTATCCACCGCGCAGATTCCGCCTGCAAACTGAATCTGCATTACCATACCCTGGCGCTCGACGGAGTGTTCGTGCGCAGCGACGGTGACTCTAAGCCGCGTTTCGTAGCGACCCCGGCGCCGGGCAAGGCCGATATCTCCGCGGTAGCGTGGAGCGTGTGCCTGCGTACCATGCAACTGCTCAAAGACCGCGGCCTCGCCATCGACGCCACAGCCGACGACTTAGACCCTGACTATGGCCAAGGCACCTTGTTGCACGACCCGTTGCTGTCCCAATGCGCGGCGGCATCCATGCTCGGCGTGGTCCTCATGGGTCCCCACCAGGGGCGACAGGTCTTGCGGCTGGGCGGTGGACCCACCGCCGTCGACTCTTATGGTCGAGCCGCACACGGGTTCGACCTGCACGCCGCCCGCCGTATCAGCGCCCAAGACCGGTCTGGGCTGGAGCGGTTGTGTCGTTATTTGTTGCGGCCCGCCTTGTCCCACGACCGGGTGCAACTCACACAGCAGGGCAAGGTGAAGCTTCGACTCAAGCGCGCCTGGAGCGACGGGACGAGCCACCTGATATTCTCACCGCTCGATTTTCTGGCGCGCATGGTGCCGTTGATACCGCCACCGAGGATGCACCGAGTCCGATATCACGGCGTATTATCCTCCCACAGCAAACTGCGTCCAGGGGTGGTGCCCAAACCCCCACCGCACGACGAGGCCGAGCAGTTGCATCTGTTTAAGCAACGTCGCCGCAAAGGCGGATATCTGGCCCCTGCGGCGCCCCATCGGATCCGGTGGGCGAAACTCATGGCCCGAGTGTTCGGCCTAACCCCGCTGTGCTGCCCCACATGCAGCGGCACCATGCGTATTGTCGACTTTGTCACAGAGCCCCGTCGCATCGTTGCCATCATGCGCCAGCACGGCCTGCAGCCCGCAAACACAGTCGCCCACAGGCCCCGGGGACCCCCGCAGCTGGAGTTGCCGTTTGGCATGTCCGCCCAAGCCACGGCGTGAACAGGAGGGTGCATCATTGCACAGACCGGCCGACTGACCGGATGCGCACCCGTGCACACCGGCAACGCGTCACAAGTCTGCAGACTCCGCACCGTGACCGGCACGACCACCCGCAAGCGCCATTGCGGCCTCTCAGCCGGCCCGATATGCAGTCTTGATGCATGCAAACGCCTGCGAATCACGCCAAATCCCGTGCTCGAACAGGTTCGATTTTACTTTCAGCTCAGCGCTGTCCAAGCAGTGCGGCAGCGTTTCCTTGCGCCGAAACGACGACGCCCCAGCGCTTGCTCGAACCCGCACGCCATCCTGGGACACCCGGTGAAGGTCCACCTGACCTCCCGC
>JAAETI010000732.1 GCA_024228555.1 bacterium
CTGATGGTCGGTGACTCTATGCCGAGCGATGGTGCGGCCACCTTTCTTGGCATCGACACGCTGATATTGCCGACGCCTTTCGAGGTGTCACCCCGAGGACTTGACGCCGTCGTGCGACTCATCCGATGAGATCGTGACGGCGCGACCACACGGATCCCGACGACACTGAGGCCCGCTGGCTCGAACTCATAGCGAGCCGATTTGGTGAGCCATCGATTCGTCAATTCTATGTCATGCCGAAGCGTCACCTCGCGAGCGGTGGGATACCGGGGACGCGGGGCAACGTCTGAACGATCTGTCGATTCTCGGTGGTTGAGACCACGGCGCCGTCGCAATCGTGTTCCTCCGCCACCACGTCAATTGTGTTGTCCTCATCGCGACGATGGAAAACTGCAGTAGATAACTGTAGGTGTTTAGCGTACTCTGAGCAGTGAGGACCGCTCGCCGGTGCCGGCTGAGTGGCCAGTGACCGAGGCCCACCGGGCCGCTCCACGAGAAAGGTCGTCACTATGAGAAGGACTCCGTTTGAGGGCATGTCGGCGAGGCTGCGCGTGCTGGGTGTGTTGGTCGCGGCTCTATTGCTGGTACCGGTTGCGGTGACTGCGGCGGGAGGACCGTTTGTCGACGACGACGATTCAATGTTCGAGATGGACATCGAATGGATGGCAGCGCATGGCATCACCCTCGGCTGCAATCCACCGACCAACGACCACTACTGCCCTGACGCCAACGTAACCCGTGGGCAGATGGCAGCGTTTATGCACCGTCTCGCCAATGATCAGGCAAACATCGCGTATCTGGTTGCTGCCGACGCAAAGACGGACATCGAGGGTCAGGACTTCTACGAAACTGTTCTAGAACTCGAAGGGCTACCCGCGGGCAATTACCAAGTGATCGCCAAAGGAGAGTTCTATAGCTCCGAGATAATGACTGAGGCCCACCCGACGTGCAAGCTGGTTGCTGGCCACGAATTCGATACGGCCTCGCCAAGTGTGGCGCCCGGCCAAACCGTATCGTGGACGCTCACCGCAGTGACGTATATGGCAGAAGACAACAGCGTCATCAACCTCGACTGTCGCGACCACGGCGAAATGGTCACGCTGTCCAATACGCGCATTACAGCGGTCGGGGTCAACGAGATCGTGATAAGTGTTGGTCCCGGGTTGTAACGAAGCGTTCTCAGGCGAGTTTGGCTGACTCCTGCAAGAACCCGACGATCGCCGACTCGGCGGTGAGGTCGGGTCCGTCGAGGCGTACATGACGGCTGTCCTTCTGCCCGGCCCCCTCGAGAAGTCCGTTGGGGTCGTCCAGCTGTGCGCCGAGGATGAACCCAAGGTTCACGTGTTCTTTGCCGCCATAGAGGTAGCAGATGTCTTGGCCGCTGGGCAACCGATAGATCGGTGCCCCCCACTTCATGAGTTCTAGGACGTCGGGGAGCGTCTTGAGAATCAGTTGGCGTGCTGATCGCAAGATCGCACCGACAGGGGCTGTAGCTTGCTCGATGTACTGATCAACGGACGATGCGGCCATGTCGGAAGGATAGACATCCTGGCCAGATTCGCTCGAGGCGACGACGATCGATCCCAGCACGGACCATGCCTTCATGCCTGCTCCGATAGGCGCTTCTAGAGCAGTCCGAGCGCGACCAGCTGCGAGATCGCGCTATCGAGGTCAGGACAGCTCCAGGACCGAATCGTGGACCGAGCTCCTCTGATGTCTGGTGCTCCGAAGAGATCGTTCTGGTAGCGCAAACCAACACCGCTAGCCGTGATTCCGCCGGCGGGCTCCGTCGCTAGCAACTCTTCGAGTTGATCGATCGACGCACCCTGATGGGCCAGCGCGGTAGCCGTGAGCGACTGCAGCAACAGGGCATCCAGGGCCAGGGAAGAGCGGACCTTCACGGGGATTCGACGCTGGGCGCTTGCCAGAATCGTCGCGGCCAACCGTTGTGGGTCGGGGGAGCGGTGTCCCAGATCAAGCAATGCGCCTATCGGCTGGATGCGGAGCTTGGCGAGTTCAGCCAGAGCGGCGATGTCCTTGTCGACGCACTCGGCACCCAAGTCTGCGTACGCGATGGTGCTCGTCGCGATCCCGGAGGCTGCCGTGACCAGCGATGTCGCCGCACCCTCTAGCCCACCATCGGTCATCGTTTCGATCGACGTGATAGCTCCGGCCGGGTCCATGTAGGTGTGAAAGACGCTGGCATGCATCGCAGCAGCCCCCAGTTCCTCGTCTACAACGACCCCGACTTGCCAAGGTCGCTCTCCCGGGACCATCGAGCCGGTCAACAGCGATACCAGTTCTTCGAGCCTTGACGACGGGCATACAAAGCTCCCAACCACCCAGCCGTGAGGGCCAGCCACGGTATCTCGATACGCGGAATAGGTCTGTTTCATTGATGAGTTGCCAGGTCCGCTCATTGCGTCGTAGTCCAAGATGCCGGCGAGCAGCGGGCGACGCGCATCAATAAGAAGGTTCAACGAGTGCTCCGGAGGTGGCTGTGTTCTCCGTTAGATGGTATCGGGCGGGAACCTTCTCGGGGTCGGTGTCGTCTCAAGGGTGTGGCGGGCGAGGTTGGCCGTCTATTGCTAAAGTGTGGGTTAACGCAAAGTGGTCGCTGCACCTACGTGGCGTAGTCGCTACAGTGTGTATTGCTTGAGGAAATGAGGTAGCAGATGCAGGAAGGCACATTCACAGCCACGGAGTTCCGGGAGCCAGCGTTGGAACCGGGATCGCCGTACCAAGGGCCGATCGAGACACTGATCGGGACATACACCGACGAAACGGAAGCCGTTGCGGCGGCACGGGCGCGGTGGCGGGAATTCAGGACGTCAGACTCACGAGACGTCGCGTGGTGGATCGTACGACGTCAAGGTGAGGGCCTGGCACGTTGGATCGCCGAGAGCCGAAGCTCCGTGGAGCGAGTTCTCGATCTGACAACAAACGAACTGGTCGAAGTGGAGGCCTAGACCGCAGGCTGATGGCTGTGTGGACAACTGGCTGCTTCGTGATGACTTGAACCCGTCTATCTCGCTACAGTGAGCATGTAGGCGTAATCAGGGAAAGGGTTCGCAAATTGCCGGTTGAGACAATTCCGTTCAAGGTTCTGAGAAACGGCGACTTCCACGGCAGTGATCCTGCATATTACGAACGCATCGGCGGCCAGTGGAAGGCGACCTCCTGGCGCACCTATGCCGATGAGGTGGCCAGTGCAGGGAAAGCCATGATCGGGCTCGGTATCGAGTCAGGTCACGTCGTGACGATTCTCGGGTACAACCAACCCTCCTGGGTGATTGCCGACATCGCGGCCATGGCGATTGGTGCAGTCCCCGCCGGTATCTACACGACCAACTCACCGCGCGAGTGCCACTACATCCTCGATCATGCAGAATCGCCGCTCCTCGTAATTGAGGACGAGGGGCAGTGGGCGAAGATCGAGCAGATCCGCCACAAACTGCCCAACCTCAAGCACGTCGTGATGATGCGCGGCGGACCGACCATCGACGACGATATGGTGCTGACTTGGGAGGACTTTCTCGCAGCCGGTGCCGATGTGGCTTCTGAGACGTTTGACGCCCGCCTCGCCGCGCTAGAACCAAATCAGCTGGCCACTCTCATCTACACCTCCGGCACAACCGGCCCGCCCAAGGGCGTCATGCTGTCGCACGACAACCTCGTGTGGACCGCAAGTCAGGCGATACATGCCACCGGTCTTGGCATGACCGACTCGAGCGTTTCGTACCTGCCGTTGTCGCACATTGCCGAGCAGGTCTTCAGTGTTCACGGCCCGGCTAGCTCTGGCTGGTCGGTCTACTACGCAGAATCGATCGACAAACTGGCGGACAACCTCAAAGAGGTTCAACCGACGGTGTTCTTTGCAGTGCCGCGGGTCTGGGAGAGGTTCCATGCAGGCGTAACTGCTCAGATGAGCCAGACGACGGGTGCAAAGGCCAAGATTGCTGCTTGGGCGATGGGTGTGGCAGCCAAGGTCACTGCGCTGCGCAACTACGGCAAGGAGCCGACAGGTGCGCTGGCTGCCCAGTACAAGGTCGCCGACAAGCTTGTCTTGTCAAAGGTGAAGGCAGCTCTGGGGTTGTCGAGAGCTTCGGTAATGATCACGTCGGCTGCTCCCATCTCCAAAGAGCTCCTCGAGTTCTTTGGAACGTTGGATCTCCGTATCCAAGAGGTGTACGGCCAGTCAGAGGACTGCGGTCCGTCGACGATGAACCAAGGCGACGCAATCCGATTCGGCTCCGGCGGACGTGCCTACCCCGGCGCTGAAGTGAAGATTGCCGAGGACGGTGAGATCCTGGTCAAAGGCCGGAACGTGTTCCTCGGCTATTACAAGGAGCCCGAAGCTACGGCCGAGACTCTTATCGATGGGTGGCTGTATTCGGGCGACCTCGGTGAGATCGACGATGAGGGGTTCCTGTGGATCACTGGTCGCAAGAAGGACATCATCATCACGGCAGGTGGCAAGAACGTCGCACCGAAGCCGCTTGAAGGTGGCTTGAAGAACTGTGAGCTGATTTCTGAGGCCGTGGTCATTGGTGATCGTCGTAAGTTCCTGTCAGTCGTCATCACCTTGGATGAGGAATCCTCTGAGCGTTACATGTTGGAGAACAACCTCACCGGACCAGCGCATCTCAGCCCTGAGATCCATGCGGAGCTGCAGGAGGCTATCGATGACCTCAACACCGGTTTTGCCCGGGTTGAGCAACTGAAGAAGTTTGCCGTGTTGCCCCGCCAGCTTTCCATCGAAGGTGGCGAGCTGACACCGACGCTCAAGATCAAGCGTAACAAGGTCAACGAGCATTTCGCCGACATCATCGACGGGATGTATCAGGACTGACCCGGTCGATCGGTTGCGGCTGCCGACGTCGGCGTTGTCGGCCCAGGTCGGTAACATCTGTGCCTATATGGAATCATCAACAGTTGTAGAAATCACAGAAGAAGCGCTTGGTCAGATCAGGGCGCTGCGCAGCCAGGAGTCGATTGACGACCTGCACCTCGGTCTGCGGATTGCCGGAGTCGGTGCCAACGGCTTCATCTATGAGACGGCCTTCCTTCGTCCTGGGGACATTGCCGAGGAAGACCATGTCGAAGAACATGGCGATCTCCCAGTAGCCATCGCCGCCGACAGCGTCGACAACCTGCGCGGCTCCGTCTTGGATCTTGCCGGTGACCCCGAGTCGCCAGGACTGGTATTGCGCAATCCGAACCCGGCAACACCACCGATTACAGAAGGCGAGATTGATCTCTCCGGCTCAGTGGAGGAGCGGGTGCAGCAGCTATTCGAGTTGTACATCAACCCGTCGATCGCTGCTCACGGCGGCTTTGTGACGCTCTCCGAGATCGATGGGGATCGCGCCCTTGTAGAGCTGGGTGGTGGCTGTCAGGGGTGCGGCCTTGCCGCCATGACGCTGCGCGAGGGAATTGAGTCTTCGATCAAGCACAACGTCCCCGAGATTCTCGAGGTGGTCGATGTGACCGATCATACCGCCGGTGAGAACCCGTTCTTCGCCTAGTCAACGAAACTCCGGGACCTTCCAGGTACCAAGGAAAAGCAAAGTAGGCGCCCCGGAAGGGGCGCCTACTTCTTGCCTTGAAGGAGCTGCGTGTGAGTAGCCAGGCGCGTGCGGGCCGCTGGCGTCGCTCCCTCTAGGCAGTTCGAGCCGCTAGATCTGATTCATCCAATGGTGGGGAGTCGTCAGGCTCATGGTTCAGATGAGCACGCATCGCGGTTGCTGCGGCTAGGGCGCTACGGCCGGCTTCTTCGCCGATCCGTGGGAGTTTTGCCGAGCGTCGACCTGAGAACGAACCACGAATCCGATCGGCGATTGGCGCATCGCCGTCGTCTTCTTCGTGGTCGGGCACGCTCTCAGCCTGCGGTGCGCTATCAGCGGTCCGTTCCTCGGCGGGCGCCGAAGAACGATCTGGGGAATTGCGGGTGGTCTCTGCGGTTTCGACCTTGGCCTCTAGGTCGTCTGCGATCGAGCGGAGCGTGTTGATGCGATCCATCAGCGTTGTGCTCTCGGTCTCGTACTCTTGGCGAAGCTTGGCGAGTGTTGCATCTCGCTCAGCGATGAGTCGGGAGGTCTCTTCTTCGACGTCGCTGATAACGCTGAGCGCTTCGTCGCGGGCTGCGGCGATGATGGCCTTGCCTTCGTCGACGGTGCCGTCGGCGTCGTTGCTGGCCTCGGTCATCAGTACGAATGCGTGACGACGGGCGGCACCGATGATGTCGTCGGCCTCGGTCTTAGCCTCTGCGAGGAGCTCGGTGCGGGCTCGGGTGGCCATGATCATGGTGAGCTGAAGGGCGTCTTCGGCTTCCTTGGCAGCGGCTACCTGTGTCTCGAGTTCGGCGATACGCGTCTTGGCTGTATCGGCTTCCTCGCGAAGCTGGAGCATTTGGGTTGCCAGGTACTCATCGACCTGGCTCGGGTCGTATCCCTTTTCAACAAGTGGGAAATCGGTTGTAGAGGCTTTGCCCGCCACGTTATACCTTTTGGTTGAGTCCAGCACTACTCGTCCAGCTACTCGGAGTGTATATCCGACCACTATGGGAAGTCAACTAGTTTTTTGACACACAGATTGACTAGTCACACCATTTAAGCACCTATTTCGAGATTCCGGGTAACTGTTTCAGTGACTATTTCTAGCCGTGGCGTCTGGCCAGCGCCTTGAGGTGTTCCACGGTGTCGCGCAGTTCTGCAGCGAAGGCCTGACGGTCCGCCACGCTGCTTGGCCCGTCGACAAACAAGCCCCGGTTCTCGGCCAAGCTCAATGCCGAGTCAAATAGGACCTTGGAAACGGACTCGGGCTTGGCGACGAGTCCCTGCAACACGTATTGCTTGCCGAGGTCGAGCGCCTGGGGCCGGATCGTCTCGGCGGTGATACCGGTCTCGTAGGCGTGCTTCTCGACGATGTCACCAACGACCCTGTATGCCTCGAAGAATGGTCTTAGGATGGCGTGCGACACAAAGGGCTGGAAGCTATCGAGGATCGCGGCGGCATCGCCGGCGGCCAGATGCTCGCGCAAGTCGGGGTCATGGTCAGCGAGCTCATTGCGAATTTCCTGGTTGAACTCGTCGCGCGCACTGAAGAAGAATTCGAACTTGAGCAGATCGCGCAGTCGCGTTGTCTCCTTGCGGATCTCATTGCGCAGGTTGTCAGTGACACCGCTGTCCACCAAGTGTTCCAGGGCCATCTCGGTGATGGCTCGATTGACAAAGAAGTGAATGATGGTGTTGCGGTAGTAGGCAGCAGCCAGGTGCTGGTTCGCGCGAACTCGGTAGACATCAGCGGTGCTGCCCTCAAAACGCTCGACAACTGAGGACTTGACCAGCTCGTCAAGCGTTGTCTGGATTGCGTCAGGCTGGTCGAATCGCAGCTTCTCCGATGTCGGAAGATCGCGTCGAGCGATGAAGTCGAGATACGGTGTTAGGACGTCGCCGGTTTCGGCAACGGTGAGGCTTCTGTCATCGGCACCCAGCAGCGCCGTTGCGACCAGAGAGGTTGGTGTGATTGGGGTGACCTCGTTGAGGCGTACCGCAACCTCGAAGGCCAACTTGGGGATGGCCGGGTTGCGGGTGTCCTCCGGGTCATCCGGTAGATCGTCCTGCAAGGCCAAGAATCCTTGTAACGAGATTGGCGCTCCAAACCTGACGTGGATTGCACCTTGACGGTTGTGTAGGCCACGAACGGTCGAGATCAACCAGCCAAGCGATTCGCGTTCCTTGGCGCCACCGGCTTGCTCGGTTGCGTACGAACCGATGTCTTGGATCTGGTCATATGCGATTGACACCGGGATGATGATGACGTCGTCTGACGACCTGCGCAGATAGGAATCAACGACGTAGGCAAGCATCCCGTAGCGAGGGGGGCGCAGCTTGCCGGATCGGGAGCGGCCGCCCTCGATGTACCACTCCATCGGGAATCGTTTCTCGAGCAGGTAGTCGATGTAGCGCCTGAGGACGAACTTGTACGGCTCGTTGTCCTTGAACTCACGACGGATGAAGAACACACCGCTGCGGCGCAGGACGGGCCCGATCGGGAAGAAGTTCATGTTGATCCCGCCCGCGGTGTGATTGGGCGGCAGACCGTTTTGGTAAAGCAGGTACTGCAGAACCAGATGGTCGAAATTCGACTTGTGCGAGGGAAGGAAGACGAGGGGATGGCTTTGGCTCATCTCATACAGAGCGGCCAGCTCTTCCTCGTCGTAGTCCAGATCGGTATAGGCCTTCTTGACGAGCCAACGGATCGCACCCGTGACAAGGTCGATGACGTAAGGGCTGTGGGTGGCCGCGATTTCCTTCACGTAGCGGCGGGTCTTGGCAGCCATCGACTCGTACGAGACGTCGCTTTCCTGGGCGAGCTGGGCTACACCGGCCGTAAACGTTGGTGATTCGATCAACGATTCACGGGGGAATTTGGGGACCTTGTACCGGCTGCCTCGCAGTTTGCGTTCGGCACGTTCGAGCTGGATCCACGCCTGGCCTGCGGTGAATTGGGCCAGGCTGGTACCCGAACTCCGTCCCCGGCCATCGGGGTCGTTCCAGCGCTCACGGACGGCTGAGGACCGTTCGGGGTCACCGATTACGATCCGGCAGCGATCGGGTCTTCTCCAATACAGGTAGTACTGGCGGAACATATCTGGATCGCGGGGATCGCCAAGGGTGAGGAGGTCGCGCCAACCCACGCTGCGCCGCCCGCCGCGTTTGACCGGGAGCCATGAGACCCGAAGCGGGATCAGCAGCGGATCGATCTCGGTGTGGAGGAAGGCCTCAATGCGCGGGTCGAACTTGCGGCGCCGGTTCTTGCGTCGGCCGCGGGGAAGAAGTGCGATCTGCACATCACCGCCGTGTGCATCCTTTGGCTTGTTACGCTCGATCCATCCCATGAGAAGGTGACGCTCGAGCGGTCCACTGGTTTCGAGCAGCACCAGGTAGGGACCCTTTTTGATGGGCCACCGCGGTTCGTAGTCCAACTCCGTCTCGGCGTACGAGCTTCCTGCCATCATCTGAGTGTAGAACCTGAGCGGGAGCCGAGGGGGGGAAGAGCCGTTCGTGCGTACATCGCTGGCACATGTGCGGCACGAGGTACGCAAGAACGATCTGGAGACAAACGAATGGCTCCGAGCGATTGCCAGGAGCCATTCGAGTATCGAAGGTGCGAGGTTGTTACTTGTCGCCGCCGAGGAGGCCACCGAGACCGCCGAGTGCGTCCTTGGCCTTGTCCATGAGGTCGTCGTTGCCACCGGTGTCGGCTGCGCCGTCATCGTTGCCACCAAGGAAACCCTTGACTTGGTCCGCAATCGGGCCGGGCAGCTTGTCTCCGACAAAGTTGAGGACGGTTTCGATGACGTCTTGGGCTTTGTCTGCTGGAAGACCGGTCTTTTCCTGGATTGTCTTGAGTAGTTCGTCCACTGCATCCTCCGCGGTTGGTTCGTGTCTATTGGACACGCTAGTGCGCAAGGTAGTTCCGTTGTTCAGGGAATCGGGTGTCGCTGGTGTGTTAGCGACGAGAAGGGGGAGCGACTGTCTGCGCCGACCTATTGGGAGGGTGTGTCGACGCAGACAGCAGCTCACTGAGCGTGATACCGGGGGCGAGATCATGTCGGCACCGCTGCATTTCGCATCGACGGTACGGATCTCGTGGACCTTCGGTATGGGGCTTCCCGGCCATACGATTGCTTTCGGCACTCTTGAGGGGTTTGCTGAGCGGTTTATCAGCCCCAACCGATTTCGTGGAGACGCTCGTCGCTCATGCCAAGGTGGTGGCCGATCTCGTGGAGGACGGTCTTGCGGATCTGTTTGCGGAGCCGGACGGGGGAGAGGCGCATTCGCAAATGGGCCTGCCGATAGATGGTGATCTTGTCGGGCATCGCTCCGAAGTAGTGGTCACCACGGTCGGCGAGCATGACCCCTTCGTAGAGCCCGAGGAGATTGCCGTGTTTTTGGATCTGGTCCGGTCGCGGACGTTCTTCGACAACAACATGGAGGTTGTCGATCCGATCGACCACCCACTCAGGCAGTTCGGCGATCACCTCGTCAACGACTTCTTCGAATTCGGTTCGGTCCATGACCGAATGGTACGACAGGATTGCTACACTCCGAGCCGTTCTCGGGTGAACCCGAGTTGACTCCGGGCGCTTAGCTCAGCGGGAGAGCGCTGCCTTCACACGGCAGAGGTCACTGGTTCGATCCCAGTAGCGCCCACCAGGAGAATCCCCCACTCAGCGGGGTATTTTTCTATGTCAGGCCTCTTCCGGTGTTTCTCCTTTCTGAGCGTCGCGTCCACATCGCGTCCACATCAGATTCGATCCAGGGCGGCTCGAGAGTGTCGGCAGCGTCCCGATCGAGACCCTCGGACAGATGTCCATAGACGTCGAGAACGGTCTTGACGCTCACGTGTCCGAGGCGAGCTGCGATGACCGACGGGTGAGTGCCCTGTTGGATGAGGAGTGCGACGTGGCTGTGGCGGAGGTCATGGAACCGCATCGGCGGGCCCACTAAGTCGGCGACGGCGGGGAGCCACGCTGGGATGGTGATGGCTCGGCGGGCGGCGGGGGTCTTGGGTTCGGATAACCGGAGATGACCTCGCACTTCGCTGAGAGACCGTTCGACGTGGATGAGGCGACGATCGGGGTCGTAGTGATCGAGATCGAGGGCGGCAATCTCACCAAATCGGCAACCCGTGTAGCCGGCGGTTATCACCATCGCCCGATAGCGAGGGTCGATCGCATCGGCGAGGTGACCAATCTCGTCGGGGGAGAGGAAACGCATGTCGGAGCTCGTGACGCGGGGCAGCGTGATGTTGCGACAAGGGGAGCGGACAATGAGTTCGGCCTGGACAGCATCGGAGAAGATGCGGCTGAGGAGCTGGAATGCCTTGCGGATGGTGGCAGGGGCGTAGCCGTCGGCGTCGAGTTGAGCGACCCACCGTTGGATGTCGGTGGGGTGGACGGCTCCCAGCGACGCATCGGCGAAGGCGGGGAGGATCAGACTTTTGAGGTACGAGTCGTCTCGGGCCTTGGTGGAGTCGCGCCGATTCAACCAACCGAGAGTCGTCTTCTCGGTGAAGTCGCCCAGCTTGAGCCTGCCGGCTCGAGGGTCGACGTAGGTGCCGGCGAGCTTCCGGGCCTCGACGGTGGTCAGGTGCCGTTCAGCGTCGACCCGCCGGTCGAAGTTCCTGGATCGCTGAGCGCCAGCCGGGTCCCGCCACCTCGCCTGCCACGATGTGCGACCGGATTCGTGGATCACCTTCCGTATCGACGCCACAACACTCGTCCCCGTTCGTCTGCTATGGCCCGATCGTGCCCGGTGACCCTTCGATCAGAGTCTCACCAACCCTCTGATCAGAGTCTCATGCGGTTGTTTCAGCACCTGGGTAAGCGATGGGGCTTGAACGAGCGGTCGACGGCGGCGTGTACCGCTGGGGACTGCCAAACCCAGTTCACCGAGCGCCGTGGTGGCGTTGGGGTGTGGTCCTCCGGGGCCAGATTCGCACCCGGCTGCGCCCGACGCCCGCTCGTCAAGCGACAGCAGGATACGGATAGACGGTCTTCCTAACGACGTGGGACTCCAATGAGAGGGCATGCCACCACGATGAACTCACCATGCCTTCCCAGCGAAGGAGCAACCCCGATGGCAGAACAACAACCCGCCAGCATGCCCACCGACAACGCATATGAGATCGCGTGCGCGATTCGCGCCGTACCTGTCTCAACACCACACGCACGTGCAACACAGTTGCTGATGTATACACGTAGACACCGGAGGACCTGATGGACCTTAATCGCGGTGCGCTGACAAATCTTGACCGTCGGCTACTCGCCAAGCTCGGGCGAGATGAGCAGTTCCAGATGGTGCGTCTACCGGTGTCGTCGGCGAAGTGGTCGACGTGGAAACGCTACTGCGGCACCGTAGGGATCTCGATGGGTCGGGCCGTCGCAGCTCTGATCAACCGGGAGCTGGCAAGCGTGGCCAGTATTCTGGTCGAGGATTCTCCGGTGCTGGCGCAATGAGCAAGAGAGGGGCTCGTCAGACGAGAGGCTGAGATTGCCAGTCGGGAGAGAGCGGTATCTGTTGCCGAAGAACGGCAGCGTGGCAGAAGCGAACGCCTCCGTGTCTGGGAGACTGAACTCCAGACGGTGGCACAGCGAGTCGAGTTGGCAGCGAAGCTAGCCAGCCAGCGCGCCGATGGCACCCCGAAGGTGGGCCGCAACGAACAATGTCCGTGCCAGTCCGGTCTCAAGTACAAGCACTGTCACGGACTCCCAGCTCGACCACCCAACGTTGTTCCCAGATAAGGGACAGCTAGCGCCGAGTGCCGGTTATCTCTCGCTGGTGGGCGCCCGATAACGTACGCAGCGACGGGTGATCTGGGCGGTTCGCCTCGATGCCGCGGGCCCTCCCATCGAGCGTCCAATGCGAGTCGAATGCTCCGAGGACGGCATGTGTGCTAGTGGGCATGTCGCTGCAGGTGATCAGCGCCGCTGCCGCGGTCGTTCCGAAGCGTCTCCCGACTCGAACGGGTGGCCCCACTGGCACGCTGGGCTCCTCTCAGCTCTGTAGCGTTCACGGAAACGTCGAGCGGCGCTGCTCGGCTAGGTGTTGCATAATTGCCTTCAGGTGCGTCTGTATAGGTAGAAGCAGCAGTTCTAAGGAGGTGACGTGGTGGTCGTGGGCCGGATCGGTCGAGCTGATGCTCAACTCGTTAACGAGTTGTATCCGGACTTGCGACGATTCGCTGGAGTGGTTGCTCCTTGGGATATGGATCCCGATGACGTCTTGCATGCCGCCTTGGTCAACATTCTGCGCAACGGCCGGTTGCACACGATTGCTAATCCGGGCGCCTACTTCCGTCGTGCCATCGTTAATCACATCAAGTCTGAGATTCGGCGCTCGCAGACCAGGCGGGTAACACTCCGCCGTCTGCGCGGCTCGGCCGTTGGATCGATCAATCCGACGTATCCGTCGGATGTTGCAGAACTGATGCGGCTTCGCCCTGTCGAGCGA
>JAAETI010000733.1 GCA_024228555.1 bacterium
AGGGGTTGACGTAGAAAGGCGCTGGTGAAGAATGAAGCCCCGAAAGCAGCGATGGCCAGACAGCCGGCCATAAGGAGGTGCTGTGCGGCCATCTCGCTGCCGCCGAACAGCTCGACGAATCGGATCAGAACCAGATCGATACCTCTGACGACCTCGTAGGACGTGGATCCAGCACCCGTCAGCTGATGGTTCCAGACCAAGCCGACCTCGACTCCGAGTCCATCACGTAGATAGGGCGCGATATCACCCGAGGCCATGAACTCCTCGGGGCGAACCCATGTCATGGCCACCGTCGCCGCAATGAGCGCCGGGGTCATCTGGGCGATCATCATGGCCGGAATACCGGGACCGGAGAATCTGCCGATTCCGCCAGAAAACAGGCCGGTTGACCGGAAAGGTGTCGCCGCGGTCAAGGCCCAGCCTCCCGACGCGATTCTCGGAGTCCCATGGCGAATCCGGCGGCTTCCACCGACTTCAGAACGACCAGGCCCGTTCCCCGCACGGGTGATCTCACCATCTGTCGAACGAACGGCCTGGCCCGACCGACCCCAACACTTCGCCCCTGTTGTCGCCGCCGACGATAGGCCCCATAGGTTGCGCCGTAGTAGCGCTTCTTGGCGAACATGACTCCAAGCGAGATCCGCCCTTCATCGTGCCACGCCACCGATGTGACACGGCTTGTGCTCCACCCAGTGCCGACAACGCGATCGGCCAGGTCCCAGTCCTCTGCCGCCAGAAGCGCCTCGTCGTAGCCACCGACTTGGTCGAACGCAGCCCTTCTGAAGACTCTGGCCGCCTCCACCGATGCATCCCCGACATAGCTGTCCTTCTCCAGGCGCCTGGCCCCAATCCAGGGACCGGACCCAAACGCTCGC
>JAAETI010000734.1 GCA_024228555.1 bacterium
GCTCACCGAGATGCACAGGATCCCTCAGGTGACCGTGGCCTGGCAGGGTGGCGAACCGACGCTGATGGGACTCGACTTCTACCGAAAGTCTCTCGAGGCCGAGGACCGGCATCGCAGACCGGGGATGACCTACCTCAACACGGTGCAAACCAACGGCACGCTGCTCAACGACGAGTGGTGCGAGTTCTTGGCAGAGAACGACTTCCTCGTCGGGATCAGTATCGATGGTCCGCGTCAGCTCCACGACGTGCACCGAGTGAACAAGCGAGGCGAAGGGACCTTTGACAAGGTCATGCGCGGGCTCCGTCTTCTGCAGAAGCACAAAGTGGAATACAACATCCTCACCACCGTCAATCGCGCAAACGGGGACTACCCGCTCGAGGTCTACAAGTTCCTTCGAGACGATGCCGGCACCGATTGGATGCAGTTCATTCCGGTCGTCGAAAGGGTTGACGAGCATGGCAACCCGGCCGATCTGCGCGGCAAGTTCGCATCGGAGCGCTCAGTCGGCGCCAAGCAGTTCGGTACGTTCTTGACAACCGTGTTCGATGAATGGGTTCGCCATGACGTAGGCCAAGTGTTTGTCCAGACGATCGAGGCCGCAGCACGCAATTGGGCGGGCCTAGGGCAGGCCGGGATGTGTGTGTTCAACGAAACTTGTGGTCTCGGGTTGGCGTTGGAGCACAACGGCGATTTGTACTCGTGTGATCACTTCGTAGATCCGGAGTTCCTCATCGGCAACATCAACGAAACACCGGTCGACACACTGGTCTCGGGGAAACAGCAGTACGACTTTGGCCAGGACAAGAACGACTCGCTGCCCCAATACTGTCTCGACTGTGATGTGCGGTTCGCTTGCCATGGTGAGTGCCCCAAGAACCGCTTCATCACTGCTCCCGACGGTGAGGAAGGCCTCAATTACCTCTGCGAAGGGTTCAAGGACTTCTTCCATCACATTGACGAGCCGATGCAGACCATGATCGGTCTGATGCGCTCCGGTCAGCCAGCCGACGGGATCATGGAGACCATCGCCGCCGAGGAACGGCCATTGCTCGATGCTTTGCGTCAAGCGGGCAGAAACGATGTTTGCCCTTGTGGCAGCGGACGCAAGGTCAAGCATTGCCACGGTGCAGCCCCAAGCCGTGTCCCGGTATCAACCTTTCCCGACCAGCTCGGCACACCGCGCCCGCCGGTCACCGAACGTGGCAAACGTGCCGCAGCTCAAGCTGCCAGCTCTCGTGACAGCCTTGCGTCTAAGCTTGCTGCCGAAAAGGAGGAGTAGTCGACATGCCTTTGCTAGATCTCATTTGGGTAATGCTGATGTGGTTCCTCTTGTTTGCGTGGATCGCAGTGGTGATCGGCGTGGTTACCGACATCTTCCGCAGCCATGATCTCAGCGGTGCGGCCAAGGCCGGCTGGGTGCTTTTTGTCATCGTGATCCCGTGGCTCGGTGTGGTTGTGTACCTCATCGCAAGAGGTGATTCGCTGACCGTCCGCTACGCCGAGGCAGCCATGGAGCGCTCTCGCGACTCCCGTCACTACGACCGCACCAGTGCTGCACAATCCGATGCTGAGCAACTGGCCCGGCTCGGTCGACGGCGGGATGCAGGGTTGGTCGGTGGGGTGGATTACGACACTCAGAAGGCCAGGATCCTGGCCTAGCGCAACAGACCTCAGCAGTGAGCATGCCCCGTCCAAGCGAGGAATCAGCGTCAGCGACCGACTGGCGTTCAAGGCTCGCTTCTGTCCAAGCTGCAGCAATGGCTGGGTTGGTGGCCGCCATCGGCTGGGTCTATGCGCTGGCCCGCCTGCTCGACGGTCCCGAGGTCAATGCCAGCGAAGCTGAGATCCTCTCCTACTACGGCGGCGGCGACCTTGGCCGGGAAACCCTGCTGATCCTCCAGGTCCTATTCATCGCAACCGCAGGCTTCCTCTGGTTTGTCGGTGTCATCCGCGGGAGGATTGGCGCCAGCATCCCGAAGATCTTCGACACTGTCTTCTTCGGGGGCGGAATCCTGCTTGCGGGATTGATGTTCGTGGGAACGGCCTCTCTGACCGCCCCGCTCATACTTGTCGAACTCGGTGATGTGGCGGTAGATCCGGGTGCTGCGGCGATGATTCGGAGTTTTGCGTTTGTTCTGCTCGGCGTGTTCGCCACACGGATCAGCGCGTTGTTCGTGTTCTCGTTGTCGACACTCGGGCTACGCACCGGTGTCATGCCTCGGTGGCTTGCCATTGTGGGCTACCTGCTCGGCGTCGGTCTGCTGCTCGACGTAACGTTCTCCTCGCCGAGCTTGTATGCATTCCCGGTCTGGCTTGCACTCGTGAGCATCGTCCTGGTGTTTCACCGCCACCGCGGTGTCGCTGCCGAGTAGCGGGTCAATGCGATGTCTGGACGCGATCAACCCCGCCCACCGGGGACGGGGCTAATCATTCGGCTTTGTGAGATCTACGAGCGATAGGCCTCGCGGCCGACACCCTGGATCGGGATCCCCTGTGCGGCCATGACCTCATTCTGCAACGAATACATGGCGGCCGCCGCCTGATCGATGTAACGAGTGAACGCAACCGAACCCTTCAGGATCGGGGCAAGCGCTTCCTTGTCCTGGACCCGGGCTGCCGGATACTCGTGCTCAACGATGAGCGGCGTATTGGCCACATCAAAGTCGAGGCATTCGCGGGCCGCGAGTTGATGATCCAGCCAGTCAACCGTGCGGTTTTGCAGGTAGGCCAGCGGATCATGCTTCGCTGTACCGGGAAGTTCGTGTTCGGCAATCGACGTCTGGATCAGCCAGGCGTTGACGAGGTCGGCCGGGTTCTCCGAGACCTTTCCGTCTACCCAGTCGCCACGCTGCACCGTCTGGCCGCCGTAGCCCCAGCCTGAGATGCCCTTCGAGTCAATGACCTGACCTTTGACGTGCATGCCACAGAGCAGGAAGTCGTATCCCTCGTCCTTGAGGTACTGGAACATCGACCGAGTGTCCTGGCCCATCAGCACGGAGTGCGACGGGTCGTAGTGGACACGGAACTGGTCTCCAACACCGTGCCTCTCAGCGATCTGATACAGAGCGATCCACATTCCCGGTGCATAGCCAATGTTGTTGTGGAAGTTGTCGTTCGGACCCCAACCCGGCATCGGGCATTGCTCGACGCGGTACTCGAGGCCACGAGCCTTGGCTTCCTTGAGGAGCGGAGCAAAGCTCTCTTCGAACTCGATGAGGTTCTGATCCATCGACTTGCCCTGGTCACGTCCGACGAAGCCACAGACAGCCGGGAGACCCAGCAGCGCCGCGGCGTCCATGGCCTTGATCATGAAGTCGGCCTTCTTCTGCGGCGGGGTACTTTCGAGGAATTGGCCGCGGATGTGTCGTTTTTTGCCGGACCCGAGTCCTCGTTCGTCACCGGACAGACGCTGAATGTCGACGGTGGCTGGATCATGTCGTAACCCCCCCAAGTGTTGACCCATCGTGGAGGGACTTCCGGCCCTAGTCCATTAACACTACGGTGGTAGAGTATTAGGCATGCCTAAAGAAATGCTCGCCGAAACTACAAGCCCACCTGAACTTGCTTCGACCAGCGAATCCGAGCAGATGTATCTGATCACGGTGGCGAGGGCTGCGGAGGCGGGAAACGAGGGTCCTGTAGCCATTTCCAAGATCGCCGATGCCCTGGACGTCTCGGTGCCTTCGGCGAACGAAATGGTGCGGAAGCTCGACAACCGTGGCCTCCTGGTCTACGAGCCATATCACGGTGTCCTGCTAACGGACCTCGGGCGTCGCATCGCTGATCAGGTGCTTCGCACTCGGCGGCTTTGGGCAACATTCCTGGCCGAACACCTCGGGTTTAGCCCCACCGATGCTGACGAGCAGGCCTGCGACCTAGAGCATTCGACGACACCCGAGGCGGCCGATCGACTTGCCGTCTTCCTTGGCAATCCTGCGGCGGGTCCGCTTGGAATGCGGATACCAGACGCAACCGAGCACGCTGAGCCTGTTGCCGACCTCCGTCTTGCCGACCTATCGGTTGGTGCCGAAGCTGAAGTCACGTCTCTGGCGGCATCTGGCCGGATACTCGATTTTCTCACGACCGAAGGCATTGCCGTCGGCGCTCGGGTCACCGTCACGGCATCGGGGACGTCTGGGGTGCTGGTCGTGACCGACACCGGGGACATGCATCTCGATGGCGCTGTCGCAGCAACCGTCGCGGTTCAAACGATAGGGGGCCGCAATGCTCCCGCGTAGAGCCGCCGGTACGGATCTCACCGCAGGGGACAAGCTGACCCTCGACGCCGCCGACCGTGACGCAATCGTAAGAGTCACGAGAGTTGCCGGGCGTCCGCGCCTGATACAGCGTCTTGCTGCCATCGGCGTAGTGCCTGGGGTGCTCCTGACCATCGTCAAGCCGCATGGCCCATCGATTGTCTCGCTCGGTGGCGCCCGCATCGCCATTGGCAAAAGCGCCGCCGAATCGGTCGAAATCGAAGTAGCCGACTGATGAGTCCCGTAGTCGCCGTTGCCGGTTGCCCCAACGCCGGCAAGACCTCTCTGTTCAACCAACTCACCGGTGCCAAGCAGAAGGTTGGGAACTGGCCTGGACAGACCGTTGAGCAATACTCGGGCAAGTTCTCAATCGATGACACTTCGTTTGAGGTCGTTGATCTGCCGGGGACCTACGGTCTGGTGGCCGTTTCGGCAGAAGAAGCCATCGCAGCGACCTACCTTGCTGAGGAGCAGCCCGATGTTGTGGTGACGGTTGTCGACTCATCGAACCTCACCGGCAGTTTGCACCTGGTTGCCCAGATCGCCGAGGCGGGTCACCGCCAGGTTGTGGCGTTGAACATGGTCGATGTCGCCGAGAGGCGGGGAATTGATATCGATGAGTCCGTGCTTGAGGACTGGCTCGGTGTAGAAGTCGTGCGCACTTTGGCCAGGCGTGGCCAAGGCATCGAAGAGCTCAAGCAAGCGATCGCTAGGTCTTTGGATCGCCCGGCGCAGCCATTGGTTATTGACTACGGTCCCGTCGTCGAGCGGCACATTGGCGGGCTTGTCGAGAGCATTGTGGCCACCTCCGAGGTTGCCGGTCTCACCCTGCCCCGGTGGACGGCGCTCCAGCTGCTGGCCGGCGACACAGTGCTGCGAGGCAAGTTGGCGGGAGTTCCCGGTGGACGCCATATCTTGGCGGCGGCGGCCGCCGATCGTGACGGGGTTGCCGCCGAAACCAGTGTCGAATGCGAGATGGAGCTGGCCGAACATCGCTTCTCCTGGATCACCGAGCTGGTCAATGAAATGACTGGGACCTATACGGTCGCCACGATCTGGTCCGATCGGGTCGATCGGGTCCTGACGCACCGATACCTTGGTATCCCCGTGTTCCTGGTCGTCATGTGGGTCGTGCTCAGAGTTACCGCAGATGTGACAGCGCCCTACCTCGACTGGGTGGATGCTGTGATCTCGGGGCCGGTGAGCCGCTGGACGGTGAGCCTGCTGGCGTTGGTTGGTCTCGATGACGGCTGGGTCGAAAGTCTCTTTGTCGATGGCGTGCTCGCCGGCGTCGGCGGCGTGCTTGTGTTCGTTCCGGTGCTGTTTGCGCTGTATCTCATGCTCGCCCTTCTCGAGGACACGGGCTACATGTCCCGTGCTGCGGCCGTGATGGACAGAGCGATGCGGGCGGTTGGGATTCCGGGCAAGGCATTCCTCCCGATGATGGTTGGTTTTGGTTGCACAGTCCCTGCGATATATGCGACCCGGATGCTGGATTCCTCACGCGACCGTCTGCTTACCGGGTTGATCACACCGTTCATGTCTTGTGGGGCGCGGCTGCCGGTTTATGTGTTGCTGGCCACGGTCTTTTTCGCTGACACCAAGAGCATGGTTGTCTTTGCGATGTACGTTCTGGGTATCGCCGTTGCGGTGCTCATTGGGTTCCTGCTGAGCCGAACCGCGCTTCACGAGGAGGACCCGTCACCGTTCGTGATGGTCATGCCAGAGTTCCGGATGCCGAACCTTCGAACGGTCTGGATCCTTGTCCGACAGCGCACCGGCTCGTTCATCAAGGGTGCCGGAACCACCATCTTGGTTGCCAGCATTGTTGTGTGGTTCCTCCTGGCAATCCCGCTGACCGGTGACGGTGGTTTTGCCGACACCGATGTCGAGGACAGTGCCTTTGGACTGGTCAGCAAAGGAGTCGCCCCGGCCCTCGATCCGCTTGGTTTCGGCGAGTGGGAGCAGTCGGGATCGCTGCTGTCCGGGTTCGTCGCCAAGGAAGTCGTTGTCAGCACCATGGCTCAGCTGTATGCAGTCGAAGCAACTGCCGAGGTGGAGGCGGCTTCGGGGTTTGTCGAAGATCTCGCTGAGATTGGTTCGTCGTTCGTCCAGGCCGGCGCCGACACCCTGCGGGCTATTCCCCGAGTCATTGGCTTGGACTTTGTAGATCTGACCGATGAGACCGACACCGCTTTGCAGACCGCAGTGCGCACCTCATTTGACGAGAGCAGTGGCGGAAGCGGCCAGCTCGCTGCTCTGGGCTTCATGGTGTTCGTGCTGCTCTATACGCCGTGCGTGGCTGCGGTCGGTGCATTCCGGCAGGAGTTCGGTACGAAGTGGATGTGGATCAGCGTCACCGGGCAGTTTGTTGTTGCGTGGTTTGGTGCATTCCTGGTTTACCAGGGTGGATCACTGCTGGGGTTCGGATGAGGCTGACCTCCCTGCTCAACGCGATAGAGGAGTCGAGCGGTCCCGTGACGGGTATCGACCTCGCCCTCCGTCTCGGGATTGCTCCGGGTGAGGTCGCCGCGATGCTGGACGCATTGCGAGCTTCGGGCCATCTCGCCCCTGAGATCGCCGCCCCCGAGCCGATGTCGAATTGTGGGTCGGCGGGTTCCTGCTCGATGACTTGCCCCGGTCCGGGCGAGTGTTCGCTCGTAATCGATCTCAATGTCACCGGTCTCGAGATCCGCGGGCTATCGAGGTAGGAGACCCTGGATGAGCTGAGGGATCAACGCCTCGTTGGTGGACTCCACGTCGAGAGTCCCGGTTTGAACGAGTTGGAACATCGCAACCATGTTGACGGCACCCATCAATGCGATGGCGGCGGTGTTGACGTCCGGAATCGTTAGCTCGCCGGTTGCCTTGCCCTCGATGAGCAGCTCTCGAAGTGGCGTCAACATCAGCCGATCCGCTCCGTTCACTACATCCTCGTACTTGCCAGCTTCTTTGATAGCGACCGGCATTTCGGTGCAAAGCGTTGGGTGTGCGGCCATGACTTCCATCACGGAGGTGAGCGTCTGCTCCAACCGTTCGACGACGGTGCCTTCCGAGTTGATTGCCTTCTGCACCGCTACCCCTGCCCGATTCAGCTTGTCGGACAGAAAGAACCCAATGAGATCATCCTTACCCGAGAAGTAGTAGTAGAGCGTGGCGCGAGGGACGTCGGCGAGTTGGGCGATGTCGTCGATACTGATATCGAGGTTCGTGCCTGATAGTTGCTCAGATACGTCGATCAGC
>JAAETI010000735.1 GCA_024228555.1 bacterium
AACCTAGCCAGCAGCCACCGACGGAGCAGGAGGCATCATCGGCACCGTCCCCGTTGACGACTTCGACCTTGACCGCTTCGGCGTCGGAACTTCATCAGCAGCCCCAAACGACTCAGCCTTAATCGCAACACCCGACGAAACCCGGCCGCCGTCATCAGTCATCTGCCACTTGAAAGCCGTGACCACATCAAACACCGGCTGACGGCCCACCAGATCAGGCGAACTCGTCGACCCAACCGTGACCACCACCAACGATGCCCGCTTGTCCTGATCGCCCTTGACCGGAACCTCAAGCTTCCACAAAGGCAAACCCGAATCCCGGTCACACTTCTGACCAACAACCTCCTTGCCATCCTTGCTGCGCTCCTCATCCGGGAACACATCAATCACCGGACGGACCGCCCTATTGAGCCAATCCGCATCCACACGAAACCTGTCCACTATCTCTACTCCTTCGAACTACGACCGCCGGCCCCGAACAAGGCCAGCCACGAACCCAAACAGAAAGTTGAGAAACACCGCACACCCCCATCCGCTAGACGACAAGCCCCCTGCTATCTGCAGGGCGGCGGTCAGCCTGGCCCAGGAGCTACAACCCGGAGCCGACTGCCTGGATTGAGCATACCTTGATGTAGCACAATAAGCAAGCACAAACTGTGCAGCCCAGACCAGAAACCCAACATAAGCCGAACAAACGGGGCTGGTGGGTCAGGGCAGGCCGATCTATCCTTGAGAATGTGACTACCGAAGACGAGAATCCCCGCAATATGGCGCTCATCGAGGCCATGGAGGCAGCTGGCATGACTGCTCCCCGCCTGGCAGAACTGGCCGGCGTCAGCAGAAACAGCCTTGTTGCGTGGCGCGGTAACGCCGGGATCCGGCCGAGAGCGCAGCACCAACTGGCGGTCGCCAAGGTACTTGAGATGCCGGCCCACACTCTTTGGCCGACCGGTAGCGAACGCTCGGTCGCAGCTGAGACGGTCAAGGTTTGGCCCGGACTCAACGAGGTACCCACCGAACTCTGGTCCGAGCTCACCCTCCAATGCGTCGACCAGTTCGATGTTGTGGTCGGTTCCCCAATCGGAGTCATTCGCTGGATACTCCCGATCGCCGCCAAGGTATTCCCGGCTCGGGCCGAAGCTGGAGACCCCGTGTCGATCCGGATCATCAACGCTGACCCCGACGGGGCTCAGATCAAGCAACGACAGCAAACCGAATCCGAGTTCGACCCATCGATCGGCGGCACGTCCCAGAAGGACTTGGCCAAGGGAGGACGAGACGCCCTCGACCAATGGGTCGAACAGCTCGGCGCCCTCAAGAACTGCGAGATCCGCACAACCGACCATCCCGAGATCTACACAGCTGGCATCTTCCGATTCGACGACCAGGCGATCACATACCCGTACTACATGGGAGTCCGGGGCCTAGCCAGCGTCACCAGACTGATCAAACGAATTGAGGTCGGAGGCGAGTTCGACGCCCTCGCTCGCCAAGCAGACCGGGTATGGGACACGGGCACGCCCTACAGACCGAGCCGATAACAAACACCTGAGCTGGCGTAGATGTCCAGCCTGCTCCCGTCACGCTCTAGGGCAGGGAATCGACAACGCTTGGCTATCTCATGGGCAGCGCTGGGCGTGACTGCCCGTTGATCCAGCGGGATTTCTCAGCGGTGCGCCCAGCAGCTCGGGC
>JAAETI010000736.1 GCA_024228555.1 bacterium
CACCCGGTTGGTGGCCTTGGCTACTAGTTCCTGGGTGTGGCGGATGAGGTGGTGCCAGTCCTGCGCATCGATGGCCCATGCCTCGGTGGCGGTACCAATCTGGTAGAGCCGGCAATGCCCTCTCCCCGTGAGGGGGAGCTCGGTCCATAGCTCTGTGACTGAGCCTGTCTCGGTGTCGATGGCTATGTCCTGGCCCGAGTTGAGTATGTCCGTGAGCCAGTTGAGGTAGGGGGTTACGTCGTCGGGACCTTCGAGACGAGTGGCTGACATCGGTGGCGGTTCACTCATCCGATTCCCGTCCCCCCTCCTCCTCGGGCCTATCGTCCTCGTATCGGTCTTTGTTGTAGATGGCGTTCAGACCTCTATCGAAGGTCCAGGACAGTAATGCGAACGGCAAAAAAGCCAGCAGAGTCAGCCCAGCTATCTCCAGGAATATCATCACTCTGGGTCGCCACCCTCCACCAGTTCCGCTATCTCCGTGAGCTCGGGGGTCTCGTCCACCTCTGACAGGTCGAGCACGTCCTGGTCCCTGGCCGTGGCCTGCTCGGCTACGGCGTTGACCAGCTCCCGCACACCTCCGGGACCAAGGACCACTGACCCTTGTGGCCCGGGTGTTGCTGCATCCTGAAAGGCCCTGTTGCTCAGCGCCACTTTCACCTTGCGATCA
>JAAETI010000737.1 GCA_024228555.1 bacterium
CTCCTCGCTTGTAGGTCCCTGATGGGACCTACAGGCTAGCGGACTGGCGCTCTTCGGCTTACCGACGACTGCACAAATCTAGTTGTCGTCGGTGCTGTGGTGAGATTGTCGCTGAGCACCCTGTGCGAGTTGCGCGTCCACGCAGCGGGAGAACCGGCGCCTGCGGGCCAGAGTCGAGCAATTGGAGAAAGAAATCGAGCGACTCTTAAAGCAACAGAAGCTCGACCAGACAGAGCTGTCGCGTCTTAAGGATCTGTTGGAGAAAGCACGGCGTGCGGGCAAACGCCAAGCGGCGCCGTTTTCGAAAGGCCCGCCCAAGAAGCACCCCCGCCGTGCTGGACGCAAGCGTGGAAAGAAGCACGGCAAGAAGGCTCACCGGAAGCCTCCGAAGAAGGTCAATGAAACCTTCGAGGCGCCGTTGCCTGAGAGCTGCCCGGCGTGTGACGGGGAGATGGAAGAGCAGCGGGTCGCGGTCCAGTACCAGACGGATCTGCCGCCTAAAATCGAGCCCTGGGTGAGGCAGTTCAACGTCCACATTGGTGACTGCCTGCAATGTGGTCGCCGCCTCCAGGGCCGTCATCCGCTCCAGACCTCCGACGCTTTGGGAGCCGCCGCCTCTCAGGTCGGGCCGCGGGCGTTGGCGCTGGCGGCCGAGCTGAAGCTCGCCACCGGCATGTCGTTCGCCAAGCTGTCCCACCTGTTCGACAGCACCTTTCACATCTCGATCACTCCGGGAGGGCTGTGCCTCGCGCTTCAGCGCATCGGGCGGGTCGTCGAGCCCACCTATGACGCTCTCAAGCAAGCGGTGCGCAAGGCGCCATGGGTCAGCCCCGACGAGACCGGCTGGCGGGTAGGCGCGGCCTCGGCCTGGTTGTGGGTCTACGTCACGACTTGGGTGACGTTCTACGCTGTGGAGATTGGGCGCGGTTTCCAAGAGGCCGCCAAAATCCTCGGCGAAGACTACCGTGGCAAGATGGTCCGAGATGGCTTGCCATCCTACAGATGCTTCCTGCAGGCCCTGCACCAAAGCTGCCTGCACCACCTGCTGCGTCGCTGTCACGACAACCTCGAGACCGCGCTGGGGGGCACGGCCCGTTTCCCCCACGCCGTGAAACGCTTGCTCCAAAAAGCCCTCGATCTGCGCGATCGCCGCGACGCCGGCGAGATCTCCGACCACGGACTGGCCGTGGCCACCGGGCGTCTCAAAGCTGCCATGAAACGGCTGCTGAGCTGGCGCCCGAAGGAGGAAGAAAACCGTAAGTTCGCCAAGCACCTCCGCAAGGAGCAAGCGGC
>JAAETI010000738.1 GCA_024228555.1 bacterium
TCTTCTACTCTGGTCACGACTGCGCCCACTGCGGAAGCGCCGCCACCACCCCCTCCCGCACAGGCCACTCACGAGCTTACGACACCCGCGCCAGTGAGTACCCCTGCTGCGGTGCCAGCCATGTCGCTTGAGGATCTTAACGCAGCGATGATCGTCGAGTTCCAGCGCATCGGCTCACGCGAGCCTATCGACAATGTGATGCAAACGCAGTTCGGTGTGACTGGAGTGACAACCCTACCTGCGGAGCAGTACCAACCCCTACTTGATGCAGTACGCGCAATCCCGGCATGAGTGGGCAGCACGCACGACTGAGCTGCTCCAACATGCGGTGGCCCCATTGTCCGGGGTCGCCGCGTGAGGAGGCGCGGTACCCCGACATCGCCGGAGAAGCTGCGATCGACGGGACGGGGAGCCACTTACAGCTAGAGCTGTGCATGACTAACAATGTGCACGCTCTACAGTATGACCAGCAAATCATCGGGACTGGTCATGAGGATAACCCCAGCGGCTGGCTTGTTGACCTCGATCGATGTGCACGGGTGCAGCAGTGTCTCGATTATGTATCTCGACGCGTCCAGGAGTTGCAAGTTCAGTTCCCCGAAGGGACAGTCCGGGTTGAGTCCGAGACGAGATCCGACCCCGGAGCATACTTCCACCGGGATGACTGGTGGGGTACGGTCGACATCACGATACTGGTAGTTCACTCGCACACATGTGAGTTGCTGTACATCGAGATCGCAGACTATAAAGACGGCAGGATGTGGGTGCCAGCTGACGATAACTCTCAGCTACTTTCATACCTCTGGGGTAAAGTGCACCCGTACTTTGCTGCGGGGACGCTGACTGGCGACCGTATGACGATCATTCAGCCGAAAACTAACCCAGTCGTTCGTTACTGCGATGGTGTCGAAGACTTGCACGGGGCTGCAGTAAAGCTCGCTACCGCAGCAGCGGCGACTGATGACCCGTTCGCGGTTTTAATACCAGGCAAGCACTGCCAGTGGTGTGCAGCTAATCCCAAGCGTGGCGGTCACTGCACCGCTGCAGCAGATCAATCATTACAAACGGTGGTAAACATGAGTACAGAAATAATCCCAGCGGGGGGAGTCCCCGCGTATGAGTACCTCGGTCAAGCGATCGCGGACGTATCACAGTTAACCGAGATGCAGCTCGCCGAGCTGTCGAGCGCACGCGCTGCGCTGAACGCTGTCTTCGATGACGTCGACGCTGACATTGTCACACGAATCGAGGCGGGCAAACACGTGTCGGGGAAGGCGATGCGGCCAGGCCACGGTAGTAACGGCTGGACTTTCGACGAAAAGCCCACA
>JAAETI010000739.1 GCA_024228555.1 bacterium
ACTGATCCTCACTCAGCTCCTGCAACTCAGGGACGTTCATCGGAATCCTTCTGCTCATCCTCAGTTTCGGCCACAGGCCAAGAACCGAACCAGAGTCCAACGTCCTCAGACGCGGGCGAGGTCATGACGAGCGGCGCCGATGCAACAGCCCCCACCCAACGAGGGCCACCCCAGCAATGATCCATTGGATCAGGCGACGGCATCTATCCGGGGACTGTCAGGAACACTGTGGAAGTGGGTGAGCCATGAGGGTCCACCACTTGGGCGTGGGGACCGGATTGGATTCCTTCCACACATGTGCGGACATGTTTGGGGTTGACCGGTGTAGTCCGGTACCTCGACAGCTCGTTTCCAGGCACGCGTGAGGGCTTTGGGATCGACTTCGTTCTGCAGCTCTGCGATGCGCTGTGACCCATGTCTGCTCCTTCTCGACCATGTCGATCGCCCAACTGCTCCCTGGCAAGCGAACGGACCTGCTCCACGGTGGTCGCAATCTCGTTCTTGTGCATCCCTGCGGTTGTCACTGCCACCAGTTTTGGCGCCAACTACCACGCCTCTAAGGATGCAGTGGTAGTTGCGATGCCGGTGCCGTCGACCACGATCTGGTAGCTGTCCCCGTATTCCATCTGCGGAGTGGAGCCGACAAGGTGCTGGACGCTCATGGCCGACTGGTAGGAGGCGATCTCGGTGCCGTCATCGGCGATGACCTGGAACGCCGCACCGGCGGCGATCGTGCTGTCGAAGGTGATGACGATGCTGGGTTGGGGTGAGTCGGCATCGGGCGAGTCGGCCATGCGGCCCGAGCTTGCTCCGGCGATGAGCGTTCCACCCGTGAGCTGGAAGGCACCGTCGACGTCTGGGGCGTGGTTCCTTTCGGTTGTGGGTCCATAGACAATGACGACACCGTCGGTGATCAACGCCAACCCGTTGGAGTCGAACCCGTCACCCTCGGAGTTGATGCTGATGGAGCCTCCGTTGATGTACAACTGGTACTCGCTCGAGCCGGTCGGTTCGGCTCCAGGACCCCCCACCGGGGAGCTGGAGGCATCGCCAGCGGCCGCATTAGGCCGTCATCGCTAGAGGTGATGTCGATGTCACCGTCGTTGATGGTGATGATGGCGCTCTCGATGCCCTCGTAGCTGTCGGTCACGGTGATGGTGCCGGCGTCGATGACGATGTTGGCGTCGGCGTGTAGGGCGTCGTCGGCGCTGGCCAACGTGGAATCGCCGCCGGTGATCGTGATCGTGTCGTTGGAGTGAACGGCGTCGTCAGCAGCGTCGATGTCGATCGTGCCGCCGGCGATGACAAGGCCGTCCTTGCTGGCAATGCCGTCGTTGAAGTTGCCATCAACTACAAGGGTGCCGGTGCCGGCGATGGTGAGATCAGCGGTGCTGAACAGAGCGGCGTCGGGTTCGTCGGTCTCGGCATCGGCGAACACATAACCTGCGGTGTCTGACAGGGTGTTGGTGGTGCCCTCGGCGAGCACGACCATGACTTCCGAGGCGTTGTCGACCACGAACGGGCTGGTGGTGGAGTTGGCGATGTCAGCGCCATTTAGGATGAGACGAACGTTCTCGTCGCTGTCGGCGTCGACAACGATCCGACCAACTCCAAGGGTGCCGCTCACCTAATACGTGCCGGCAGAGGTGATAGTCACCACGGACCCGTCGATGCTCGCGCCGTCGCCCTCTGCGCTGGCAGTCTTTTCGGTGAGCCAGATCGAAGAGACATCACTGTCATCCCATTCATGATCGATGTCCTCGTCGTGGTCGTCTACGACCCCACTGACGGCCGGTTTGGTCGACCCCTCGGTGCTGTCAGCCGAGGTGTCAACGGTCGAGGCGTCCGCTGCACCAGTGGTGTCCTCGCCGCTGCCGCAGCCGCTCAAGAGGGCAACACCCAGGGTCAAGGCGACGACGATAGGTCGCAAGCTCATGCCGTGTTGCTCTTTGTGGGGGATCACGTACCACATCTAGGCAACCAACATGGGAGTTGGCTGTGAATGAGTCCACAGGTTCCCGTGGGATGTCGATCTGACCACCCCGAGCCCAGGACGGTCGCTGTGGCGCGTACCCGGTGCGGAGCTGCCAGCGCTCTCCCAAGCAGTTCTCAGCGTATTCCCAATCTTGTCGCGTAGTCATGTTCTGACCGATTACACAATCAAGAAAAGGATCACGCCAATGCCACCTATTCGAACCCGGTTCATCACTCTCAGCCTCGTGCTAGTGCTCATCACAGCAGCATGCGGGAGCGACGACACCACAACCACCGAGGGGTCAGAGGCCGCCGACTCAACTGACGAGTCGTCGGCTGACACCTCAGCCACAACGAGTGGAGGCAGCTACACACTGGTCGATACCGGGCAGGTGACCTGCTACGACACCTCGGCTACCACCGACTGTCCCGCTGAAGGCGAAGCCTTCTTCGGCCAGGACGGTGAGTATCTGGGGAACAGCCCGTCATACACCGACAACGGCGACGGAACGATCACCGACAATGTCACCGGTCTGATGTGGCAGCAGGACCCCGGTGAAAGGACCTACTACTCGAATGCAGTTGCTGACTTGGATTCCTTTGGCCTTGCCGATCATGACGACTGGCGGCTCCCAACCATCAAGGAGCTGTATTCGCTCTATCGCGGCAATGGCACCGACCCCTTGGGTCCAGACATCGACGAATCCGAGCTAACTGCGTTCATAGACACCGACTACTTCGTGTTCGAGTATGGAGACACACGGATGATCGACTCTCAGTGGATCTCGAGCACGATCTATGAGTCGACTGTCATGAGTGGTTCAGAGTGTTTCTTCGGGGTCAACTTCGCTGATGGCCGTATCAAGTGCTACTCGACTGGTGGTGGGCCCAGTGGGTACTTCGCCATCTATGTGAGAGGCTCGTCCGCCTACGGCGAGAACAGCTTCTCTGACAATGGCGATGACACCATCATCGACGAGGCCACAGGCTTGACCTGGCAACAGCAAGACAATGGTGCAGGGGTCGACTGGGAGAGTGCGCTCTCCTATTGCAGCGACCTCGATCTTGGCGGGTCCGATGACTGGCGTCTACCGAACGTCAAGGAGCTCCAGAGCCTCGTTGACTACACGAGATCCCCTGACACAACCGACTCAGCAGCGATCGACGCGATGTTCGAAACGACTTCGATCACCAACGAGGCTGGCGAGATGGACTATCCCTTCTTCTGGAGTAGCACAACACACGTCTCGTATCCTGAGAGCCTGACCACTGCTGACTATGTCGCGTTCGGACGCGCCCTAGGCATTGTGGACAACGAATGGATCGACATTCACGGCGCCGGGGCGCAGAGAAGCGATCCGAAGACCGGTGACCCACAGGATTCGTACGACCAAATGAGCGAATCGGGGGACAACAACACCCTGGTCGATGCCATCCGTATCGAAAACTTCGTGAGGTGCGTACAGGGCTAGCTGGATCCCGCGGGCCGGTAGCGGCCCGACATCGAAGCAGGGACCACGTGAGCGCGCCGAGAACTCATCGCTGGAGGATCAGGATCTGGTGATGGCGGCGGAGGCGTTGGGCGCGAGAGTAGATCATCACAGGCACGGGTGTTCCCATCCCAGCACACCGGGGTCGCCGGCCCCGGTGTGCTGGTTCGTCACAATGTTGTGCTGTTGCAGTTCGACGTGGGTTGAAACACTCTCGGGCGGCTGACGGAGATCGATGTAGATGTCCAGGATCTCTCGGCGGCTTTCGTCACCCGCCATCACAGCGATCATCTGGTCGGGCTGGTCGACCTGGTGATGACGCGATGGGTGATGCACCACGCCGACCATCAACCGCTCGCCGTGGTGGTCCCTAGCGGTCCTTGAGTTACACCGGCGACGACGCCCCCGGCCGGTCAGGGGCTACGGCCCCTTGTGACATCGCTCGTCGATGAAATCAACCCACGACCATCCCTATGTCGGGTTTCCGCCGTATCCCGGTTGTCCCCGCTGGAACTGCGACGCATCACCCCAACGGCCAGGCTCAAGTACTGACGTCGGGATGTCGAGAACCTTCAGGTGAACATGCTGATGGGAACAGGTCGAATCGGCCGGTTGCACTATCTTGGTGTCAGCATCGCCATCGGGCTTGCCGTC
>JAAETI010000740.1 GCA_024228555.1 bacterium
CTCCCTGCCCCGACTGCACTACTTTTATCTGTTTCGACACCTGTTCCGCCAGCAGATAAAAGGCGACGGCATCCTGACCGAACATGGGCTCGGCCATGGCTTCGACCGCCTCCGGCAGACGTGGCAGTACTTCGCTGTTGGCTATGCGGTATTTATGATGGTGGGTTGCGTAGCGCGCCACCACCTGATCCGAGTATTCGAATTCATTCCCCTTCTCTTCCGGCTGATCTTCGAAGCCGACCGAGAAGGTACGCAGGTCGGAAGCCCCGGCTTCCGCCAGCAGTGCCACCAATAGACTTGAATCGAGACCGCCGGAGAGCAGCACACCCACCGGCACGTCGGCGATCCTGTTGCGCTTCTCAACCGCCGCCCGCAGTGCATCGTGGATTGCCTCCAGCCATTCATCCTCGCTCAGCGGCAGCGCCGGCCGGGTCGCGGGGAGATGCCAGTAACGATTTTCGGTGCTATTGCCCTTGGCATCGACGAGCAGTGTGTGTGCCGGCGCCAGTTTACGTATCCCCCGCAGGATAGTGTGTGGCGCTGGAATCACCGCGTGCAGGGTGAATTGA
>JAAETI010000741.1 GCA_024228555.1 bacterium
GCCCTCGTCACTACCCCACTTCGTTTGCTAGTGACGATGGCGGCTTCGCTCAGGACGAGGGGTTCGCCAGGCACAGGCCTGTCATACCACTCGCATTTTAAAGAGTGGCATCGTCCTGCGGTACACATCAACCTGACCACAGACTCCACAGCCGCCGCTGCAGCGGCCCCGCCCTTGGCTGCGCGAGCTCTCGGGCTCGCTCCACCGTGACGGGCAATGGGCTATGGATTTTGTGGACAGCTCGAAGGCCGGATTGGTCGCTGCTGGATGCTCCGGCCGCTACTGCTGTGTTCTGCAGACATTATTGATAGCATGAGCAGTGACGAAAAACTGCGGGTAGGATGATGTGGATTGCAACGATCAGAAATCTGCTGGCTTTATGAAGGGCCAGCGTCGGTGACGCACTCGCACAGGGCGCAACGCTGGGTCGGACACGCCGATCTCGATGCGTTTTATGCCAGCGTCGAGCAGCGTGACTGCCCTGAGTACCGCGACCGCCCAGTGGTAGTCGGCGCCCTCCCCGGCCACCGTGGCGTGGTGGCTGCGGCAAACTATCGGGCCCGGGTATTTGGCATCCACTCCGCCATGCCCATCGCCGAGGCCTACCGCCGCTGTCCGGATGCGGTCTATCTGCGTCCCGACATGGCCAAATACCTCCGTGTCTCGCGGGAGATATTCCAAATCCTGGAGACCATCACTCCAGTCATCGAACCCGTCTCCGTCGACGAGGCTTATCTGGATCTGACCGGGCTGGAGAAACTCCTCGGACCACCCGAGGCCATCGGGACCGAGATCAAGCGTCGCATCCTGGAGGCGACCGGACTCACGGTATCAGTGGGCATAGGCCCGAACCGGCTGATCGCAAAACTGGGATCCGAACACCGAAAACCGGATGGACTGATGGTGGTCTACCCGGACGAAGTCCTGGAGTTCCTGGCACCCATGCCGGTAGCCAACCTGCGCGGCCTGGGCCGCCAGACCCAGAAAATCTTCTCCCGCCTCGGGATCAGGAGCGTGGCACAGCTGCGTGCCGTCCCGCTTCGAAACCTGGA
>JAAETI010000742.1 GCA_024228555.1 bacterium
ATCAACACCAGCAGCACCGACCCTCATGACCAACCCCCGGTAGAGGAACGACCGGCCGCTGAGGGCTGATAGGCCAGGTCGTGGCCATAGGAGGCGTAGATGCCAAGCTGATCGAACTCTGACTGCGATAGTCCAGCAGCCGAATTGGGCAGGCTGTCGAAGCCCTCCAGTTGGTGAGTTTGGGTCCAATAGTCAAAGACCGACTGCCAAACGAAATCGGCACCGTCGATGGGGTCGCTGACCGGTGAACTGGCCGCTACCGGGTCTTCGAACGTTGACTTCATTTCCAGCCATCCCTCAATGGGGTGCCCGTCATCCGCTGCTGTTCCGCGATTCGGCGGACTCTGGGGCGAGCCGTGACCCGCACTGCGGCCATGATCTGTTCATCTTGAGCTGAGGTCCCTGACACAAGTAGTGCCTGCACCGCCTGCTCCGGTGAAAGACGGTGACCGTTTCGGTGTTGGCGTATCACCGGACACCCCCCGCTACCGCAGCGAACTCAAACCCGGCCGCCAACAGCCGATCGATCGTGGCTTCCACGTACTCGAGGACGGCGACCACGACTGGGTGATCAGCTCGTGTGGCGTCGATTAGTGAGGGCCATCGGTCCATCACTGTGGTGAAGGTGTCGCCGGCGAAGGTGGCCAACTGTTCTGCCACCAACACCCCGACGCCTTCCCCAGGTCGGGCGCACCGTGCGGCCTCGACCGCAAGTGGGACTGCCATCAACCCGGTGGCTTCGCTGATCAGATCAATC
>JAAETI010000743.1 GCA_024228555.1 bacterium
AACGAGATGGTGGGAAATCGGCTGAGGTCCATCCGACGACAAAGAGGTTTGTCGCTCCAGGATGTGCAGAAGCTATCGGACCAGGAATTCAAAGCTGCGGTCCTGGGTGCGTACGAGCGCGGTGAGCGAAGCCTTTCGCTGCCACGTTTGCAACGGCTTGCCCAGTTCTTCAGCGTCCCCATCGTGCAGCTGCTGCCTCAGGATGACGGGCCTACCCCGAATGCTGCGGCAGAGGGCATCACGATCGATCTCAACCAGATCGAACGTCTGTCGGGTCAGGATGGTCAGGTTGTCGAACGTTTCTTGCGGGGCATCCAGATGCTTCGTCAGGATTTCAACGGGCGTGTATTGACAATCCGTGCCAATGACCTGCGGATGCTGGCGATGCTGCTTGACCAGTCTGAGGAAGGTTTCAGCGAGCGTCTCACCGAACTCGGTGTGACCTCTGAGGGCGAGTAGCCACGTTCCCCTCATAGCTGAGTCGTCGGACATGGCAGATAGTGCCATATCGTATTCCCCTTGCGGAAACCCGCCGATATACTGCCGACCTGCGTAGATCAATACTTTTTCGCGTACTTCCCCGATGATCGAATTGTCGTGACGACCCCTTCTGAAACTCAGATCCGTATTCGCGTCCCCAGCAACCACCTCATGGTTGATCTGCTGGGCGAACGCGACGCATACCTGAAACAGGTTGATTCCGCCTTCCCCGAGGTGCGGATCGTCGCGCGCGGGAATGAGATAGTCATCGAAGGCTTTGGCGATTCCGCTTCCGGCGAGATGGTCAAGACTGCCTTCGATGAGTTGCTGATCCTCATCCAAGAGGGGGAACCCCTCGACCAGGACCGTGTCGCTCGTGTTGTCGACATGGTCAAACAAGACCTGCCTTCGCCATCGGGCGTCTTCACGGACTCGATCAAGGTCGGCAGAGGCAAACAGGTTCGACCAAAGACTCATGGCCAGAAGGGCTACGTCGACGCGATGCGTGACAACACGATGATCTTTGGGATCGGTCCGGCCGGCACGGGCAAGACCTACCTGGCGATGGCCTGCGCCATCGAAGCATTGCAGTCGGGGTCGGTGCGACGCATCATCCTTACCCGTCCCGCCGTTGAAGCCGGAGAACGACTGGGTTTCCTCCCCGGTGACCTGACCGCCAAGGTTGACCCATATCTGCGGCCTCTCTACGACGCAATGTTCGAGATGTTGGGGCCCGAGGAAACGGCGAGTCTCATGGAACGCGGAACTATTGAGATAGCTCCGCTCGCTTATATGAGAGGAAGAACGCTGAACGACGCGTTCATAGTTCTCGATGAGGCACAGAATACAAGTCCCGAGCAGATGAAGATGTTCCTAACCAGATTGGGTTTCAACTCGAAAATGGTTGTCACCGGAGATGTCACTCAGGTCGATCTCGACGGCAGCCGACCGTCTGGTCTCAAGACGATCCAACGCGTTCTCCGCAATGTGAACGGTATTGCCTTTGTTGAGCTGACCGGTGCGGACGTGGTTCGTCATCGCATCGTTGCCGCCATCGTCGAGGCGTACCGGAAGTACGAGCAACGTCGCCAGGAGAAGCAGTCATGAACTTCTTCCGCCGCTACGCCATCCCGATGAGTCTTCTTGTGATTGCCGTCACGATCGTCTTTGTGGGTACATCGCTTGTCGTAGGTCGGGCCGTCGCCCCGCCGTCCGTTGTCGTCGAGCCGGGGTTGGAGTCGCCAGAGACCTATCAGGCGACGCGAACTATCACCGTCGTCGACGACATGGCCACATCTGCCGCCAAGGAGCGGGCCCGTCTTTCTGTCCATTCGGTCTTCTCAATCAACGGCGACATCATGCCAGTGGTCCGCAACGACATCGCTTTGTTCTTCGACGATCTGAAGAAGCATGCGACGCTCACGGCTGAGGAAGCGGGTATTGCGGCTGAGCCGACCGCGGTCGATCTCGCCCTGGCCGAAGTGGGGGCGACGGACCTTATGGCCAGCGAGGACGGCAGTGAGGTCTCCCTGAGCGGAACGGTGCCTAATCAGGAGCTGCTTGATAAGGTCATCGTGGCCGTGAGTCTGGTCGAAGGCGTGACTGCGGTGATTGTCCTCGACGTTGCGATCGACCCATCGACGACGTCCACGACGACGTCCACGACCGTTGTGGAAGATCCCGACGCGGAGACCACGATGTCAACCACGACCACCACGAGTGTCCCTGAAACGACGACCACAACGCTGCCGCGGCGAGACATCGACAACTGGGCTGGGATTCTTGGTCCTGACTATCCACTGCTGGACGACGAGACAATCCTTGCTTTCGTGATCTTGTACAACGCCGATCTCGACCGCATTGCGGCGGGTGAGGCATCTACGTTCGATGCGATCGTCGAGGAAGCCGATGAGCAAGCCAAGGAATCACTGACGTCGGGGATCAAGCAGGATGAGCTCGATGAGATTCGCGCTCAGTTGCAGAGTGAGTCTTCGCCTGTGTTCGTTTCGGTGCTGTCCGTCGAAGACCGCGCCCTGGCCCACCCGGCTATCGGTGAGTTGGTTGCCGACCAGCTGGACCCAAATGAGTTTGTCTCAGACGATCTGACGGAACTGGCCCGCCAGGACAAAGCGGACTCGGTGGAAGACAGCGTCGTCACCTTCATCTCTGGAGAGCTGATCGCATCCGAAGGGACGATCCTCACCGAGGTGCAGGTTACGGCGATCAAGGAACTCGGCCTAGTCGAAAAGGAGCAAGGAACGTCACGCCGAGCCATTGCCGTCCTGGGCGCTCTGACCGTGGCGCTGGCGGCGTTCTTCCTATGGAGGTTGTCGCCGGGGCAATGGTCCGAACCAAAGCACTTCGCTCTGCTGGGGATACTGCTGGTACTGGCTGCTCTGGCGTCACGGATTCCAGAGTTGGTAAACAACGCCGACGGTGACTTCAGCGCGCTTGGTTTTGCGATCCCGGCAATGCTGTTCGGCTATGTCGCCGCGATTCTCTACGACCCGCGGACCGCAGTTCTGATGGCAGTTCCTGTGACCACGTTTGTTGGCATATCCACGGCCGATCCTGCCCTCATCGTGTTTGCGGCAGGCGCAACCGTCGCTCCAGTCGCCTTCGTTTCCGCGGTCTCCAGCCGTAGGCAGTTGCGTGTTGCTGTGGCTCTGTCGGTTCTCGTTTTGGCACCGTTCGCCGCTGCAATCTCTTGGCTGTTCCGTGGATACGAGACGAGGTGGGAGGCAGCGCTGTTTGCGGTCCTTGGTGGAATTCTTGCGGGGCTGATCGCCCAAGGTCTTGTGTCGTTCTTGGAGAACCTGTTCCGGATCACGACCACATTGACCTTGCTCGACCTCGTCGACAGAAACCATCCTGCGCTTCGGCTCATCGAGGAGAAGGCCCCAGGTACTTTCAACCATTCGATCCTGGTTGGCACGCTTGCGGGCAAGGCGGCGCGAGAGATCGGGGCGGATCCGCTTCTGGCCCAGGCAGCCGCGTTCTATCACGATCTGGGGAAGGTTGAGGATCCGGTCTACTTCATCGAGAACCAGTTCAGCATCACTAACCCGCATGATCACCTCGAGCCGGCCGAATCCTGCAAGATCATCCGCTCCCATGTCACGGACGGTCTCCGGCTCGCTCGCCAGTACCGCCTACCCACCGAGATCTCCGACGGCATCAGATGTCACCACGGGACCGGTCTGATGCGCTACTTCTATCACCAGGGAATCACAGCTGATCCCGACGCCGATCCCCAGCTGTTCCGCCACCACGGCGAGAAGCCGAAGCGCAAAGAGATGGCGATCCTGATGATATGCGACGCCGTCGAGGGTGCTGCGCGGGCCCACGCCCAGGAGCAGGACCCAACCGTTGAGAGCATTACGAAAGTAGTTGACGCTGTGGTTGGCGAGAAGCTCGACGACGGCCAGCTCGATGAGGCCGCCCTCACGTTTGGCGACTTGACCAACGTCAAGGCGGCGATCGTTGACGCACTCGTCGGCTACTACCACACACGTGTCTCCTATCCGGGATTCCCCGGTGCTCGAGCAGAATCTGTTTGATGGACATCACCTTTAAGGATGAGCAGGACGATCCGTTGCCAACCGAGAAGCTGGTTGAGCTGGCCGAGCTAGCGATGGCGGCAGAGTCGCTGCCGGCGACGACCCAGCTTGCGATCTCGCTAATCGACAACGCAGCAATGGCTGAGCTCAACTCTGTGCACATGGGGAAGACGGGCCCTACCGATGTGCTGTCATTTCCAATCGAGGACTTCTCCGGTGGAGTCGAGGTCGGCGACATTGATGGGCCGCCGCTGCTGCTCGGAGACATCTTCATTTGTCCTGCGGTCGTGCGTGCGAACGCAACGGCTACTGGAGTAGCCTTTGAAGATGAAATGGCGCTCATGGTTGTCCACGGTGTTCTCCACTTGCTCGGCCGCGATCACATGATCGAAGCGGAAGCCGAAGCAATGGAGCAACGAGAGCGCGAGATCCTTGCGCTCGTCGGCAGGGAACGTCCATGACCACAGCGGCAGTGGTTATCTCGACACTCCTGATTCTGCTCACAGGAGTCTTGCGCGCCGCCGGAGCCTCGCTGGTTAGGACACCGCGGGCAGACGCATTGCACGATGCTCGCAACGGTGACTCTCGTGCGGAGCGCATCGCAAAGCTGTTGGCCGATCGCCCCACCATCCAGCCGGCGCTAGGACTGGTGAGCACCGGGCTGTTGGTCGTGGCGTTGATTCCGGCAACGTGGGCGCTGACCCGCTCGCTGGAGGGCACAAACCTCCTCATCAGCCTTGTCATGCTTGGTCTGGTTCTCGTTGTCTTTGGGGACATTGTGCCCCGCATCCTGGGGCGGAACCGACCCCGGACCATTGCCTATCGATTCGCCTGGCTGCTTGCTCCCTCGATAGCGCTGGGACAGGCGGCTGCGGACATGGTTACCGACCTCGACGAAGACGAGGAGGACGAGGCTGACACCGACACGGAGGCCCATGAGCGGGAGCTGATCTCTCAGGTACTTGATTTCGCCGACGCCATTGTTCGTGAGGTCATGGTGCCCCGTCCCGACATGGTTACGGTCAATGCGGACGAATCCAGTGAGCATGCCCTCGACTTGGTGCTCGAGGAGGGCAAGTCCCGGATTCCGGTGTTCGGCGACGATACGGATGACATTCTCGGCGTGCTCTACGCCCGTGATCTGCTGCAGCTCTGGGATGAAGAAGCAGGGCCACGCCTCGCCCGCGATTTGATGAGAGATGCGTACTTCGTGCCCGAAACCAAGCGGGTGCCGGATCTGCTCCGCGAGATGCAGGCCAACCAGGTACACATGGCCATCGCTGTTGACGAGTTCGGCGGGACCGCCGGTCTTGTGACCATCGAAGACCTTCTCGAGGAGCTGGTTGGTGAGATCGCCGACGAATACGACGAAGAGGAACCGATGGTCGTCCAAGAGAGTGACGGGTCGTACCTCATTGATGCGCGGCTCGATATCGATGATCTCGGCGAGCTGATCGGATCGACTATCCCGGACGAGGACTGGGACACCGTTGGGGGTCTCATTCTTGGTCTGGCGGGTCGCGTGCCCGCCGAGGGTGAGAAATTCGAGTTCAACCGCCACATGCTCACAGTGGAGCGCGTCCAGGGACGCCGTGTTGCGCAGATCAGGCTGCACCCATAATGCGATCAGGGTTCATCTCGGTTGTCGGAAGGCCAAATGTCGGTAAGTCAACTTTGGTCAATGCCCTGGTGGGGGAGAAGGTATCGATTACTTCGTCTCGGCCGCAGACCACCCGTAACACCATCCGGGGCATCCTCAACAAAGACGACATGCAGATAGTGTTTGTCGACACGCCGGGTCTGCATCGTCCTCGCACTGCGTTGGGAAACCGACTCAACCGGTTGGTATACGGCTCCCTAGAGGAAACCGACGCCGTGCTGTTTGTTCTCGACGCCACCCAGAAGATCGGTCCGGGCGACCGGTTGATAGCGGAACGTCTTCTCGAAGCGAATGCCACCACAATCGTTGTGGTCAACAAGACAGACATTGCGAAGGAAGAGCAGATTCTGGGGCAACTCAGTGAGGCCGGCGAGTGGGACTTTGCCGCCTACGTTCCGGTGGCCGCTTTGGACGCTGATGGGACGGATGCCATCCTCGGAGAGGTGATCCCGTTGCTGGAGGAAGGTCCTCAGTTCTTCCCAAGCGATGTTCACATGGATCAGCCCGAGAAAATCTATGCCGCTGAGTTGATTCGGGAGAAGTTCCTGTCCCGTCTCCGTGAGGAGCTACCGCATTCGCTGGCGATAGTGGTTGACGAGATTGAGCCTCGTGACTCTGGTGTCACCTATGTCGGTGTTTCAGCATACGTTGAGCGGAAGTCGCAGAAAGGCATCGTCATCGGGAAGGGCGGCTCGCTTCTCAAGACCGTTGGTAGTGAAGCTCGCACCGAGCTGGAGCGGTTCTTTGGTGGGGCAGTCTTCCTAGATATTCGGGTGAAGATCCAAGAGGACTGGCAGCACCGCGACGAAGTCCTCGACCGTCTCGGTTTCTAGGTGCCGATTCAGCGGGCTCGAGGCGACTGGCCCGTGCGGGCACAATGTCGTAGCCGTATTGGTCCCCACAGTCGGTGACTGCGACTAGGTTTCGAGCGTGGCAATCCAGCATGATCAAGGCATCGTTTTGCGTTCGTATCCCTTTGGGGAGGCGGACAAGGTTGTGGTGCTCCTCAGCCCAAACAACGGCAAGCTGCGAACTGTTGCCAAGGGGATCCGAAAGACCAAGAGTCGGTTCGGGGGCCGCCTCGAAACGTTCAGCCATGTTGACCTCGTGTTGTACGAGGGACGCAATCTCGACACCATCACTCAGGTGTCGATGATCGAGCCGTTTCACAATCTTCGTTCAGACCTGGATGCGGTCGTTGCGGCGGGGGCGATGGTCGAGATTGCCGATGCGGTCGCCCAAGAGAACGAGTCATCGGTGCGGCTGTTCCTGCTCCTGCAGCGAGGGTTGCGCGCCCTTGATAAAGGCCCAGAGCACCCGGATCTGGTCACGGCCTTCTTGCTCAAGTCGGCCGAAGCGATTGGCGTAGCCCCTGCCCTGGATCAATGCGCCGGTTGCGGTCGCAGCGACGATCTGCGTCGGTTCAGCTTCTCTGCGGGTGGCGTGCTTTGTGAGCGATGCCGTACCCCTGGTGCCTATGCGCTGCGGGCGGGACTCACCGACTATTTGGCTCTGTTGGCAGGGGCCGATCTTGCCGAGATGCCCGAGAGCGATGTGGGCTTTGTCGGCGAGGCCCGTGGCGTCGCCCGTCGATTTATCGAATACCATCTGGAACGGCAGATTCAGTCTCTGGCGGTATTGGATGTATGACAACGTTGATCTAACCCGGGTCCCCCAGCATGTCGCAATCATCATGGACGGCAACGGACGGTGGGCGAATGCCCGTGGCCTGCACCGGACCCAAGGACACGCCGCAGGCGAGCCTGCGCTTTTTGACGTCATCGCAGGCGCTCGTGAGATGGGGGTGAAGTGGCTGACGGCCTACACCTTCTCAACAGAGAATTGGTCTCGTGATGCGTTCGAGGTCGAGTTCCTCATGAAGTTCAATGTTGATCTCCTGGAGAGACGCCGCGACGAACTTCACGCCGATGGCATCCGTATCCATTTCATTGGGGATCGTGATGACCCCAGGGTGCCAGATGACCTGAGGGACAGAATCGCCGGCGCCGAAGCGCTCACTGTCAACAACGATGTCATGCACATGGTCTTTGCCTTCAACTATGGAGGACGTGCGGAGGTTGTGCATGCGATCAACAAGATCGCCGAAAAAGTCGCCGGTGGCACCCTCGCTCCAGGCGATATCGATGCGGTCACCGTGGCGCACAATCTCTATCTTCCCGACTGTCCCGACCCCGATCTTGTGATCCGGACCAGCGGGGAGCTGCGTACCTCGAACTATCTGCTGTGGGAGGCGGCTTACTCGGAGTATGTCTTTACCCCTGTGCTCTGGCCCGACTTCGACCGGCACACGCTTGCAGACTGCATTGCCGAATACCAAGCCAGGCATCGCCGTTTCGGCGGCGCCGTTGACGCATCGGATCAGTCGGCGCCGACCACCGAGTAGCCGGCAACGGGACGGCCCAGCGAGGCCCTATCATGCCGGGTCAATTCCCGAATCTGGATCTGATATGTCTGTAGATTTCGACACCATTGTCAATCTGTCCAAAAAGCGCGGCTTCGTGTTTCAATCGTCCGAGATCTATGGCGGTCTGCGGTCGGCGTACGACTATGGCCCGCTCGGCGTCGAGCTACTACGCAATGTCAAAGAGCAATGGTGGCACTCGATGGTCCGGATGCGTGAGGATGTCGTTGGGCTCGACTCGGCGGTTATCCAGTCGCCTTCGGTGTGGGAAGCGTCCGGCCACCTAGCGTCCTTCACAGACCCGCTGGTTGAGTGCACCAACTGCAACAACCGGTTCAGGGAAGATAAGCTCGATAAGGCTGACCAATGCCCTTCTTGCGGCAAGACCGGGACGTTCACAGAGGCGAAGAACTTCAACCTGATGTTCAAGACCCATATGGGTCCTGTGGAGTCGACCGACAACGCGGTGTACCTCCGTCCGGAGACGGCGCAGGGAATCTTCATCAACTTCGAGAACGTGCGCCGCACCTCCCGCCTCAAGCTGCCGTTTGGGATTGCGCAGATCGGCAAGGTGTTCCGCAACGAGATCACTCCCGGCCAGTTTGTGTTCCGGACCCGTGAATTCGAGCAGATGGAGATGGAGTTCTTCTGTCGCCCTGAGGAAGCCGATGAATGGTTCAAGTACTGGGTTGCTGAGCGAAAGAACTGGTACACCGACCTTGGGATGAAAGAAGACAATGTCCGATTCCGTGAGCACGAGCAGGATGAGCTCTCCCACTACTCCGCGGGCACCTTTGATGTCGACTATCGCTTCCCCTGGGGTTTCGACGAGCTCGAGGGGATTGCCAACCGCACCGACTTTGACCTGAAGGCGCACATGGAGCGTTCCGGCAAGGACCTCACATACTTCGATCAGGAGGCAGGGGAGCGTTTTGTTCCATACGTGATCGAGCCCGCCGCCGGTGCCACCCGGACGACGTTTGCGTTCCTTCTTGATGCCTATCACGAGGAAGAGGTGAGGGGGGACACTCGGACGGTGCTGCGGCTCGACAAGCGTTTGGCTCCGATCAAGGTTGCCGTGCTGCCTCTGTCCAAGAAGCCGCAGCTGAGCGAGGTCTCGGCGAAGTTGGCCGACGATCTCCGTCCCCTGTGGCCGGTCGAACATGACGTGACCCAGGCCATTGGACGTCGTTACCGGCGCCAGGACGAGATCGGGACTCCGTATTGCGTGACCGTCGACTTCGATACGCTTGACGATCAGGCGGTGACCGTTCGTGATCGTGACACGATGGCCCAAGATCGTGTGTCGATGGATCAGGTAGCCGGTTACCTACGCGAGCGTTTGGGGTGAGACAGCCTCTCGGCTCGTCGACCTAGCTAGAGACCGCGGCCTCGGTGACGAACACATTGCGCATGTAGGGGTCCACCTTTTCGATGGTGCCTGTGAAAGTGACCGTGTCGCCGCGGTCCAGTGAAGTCTCACTGGTGAGGAAGACGACAGCGTCGATATCGGTCTTCCCGTAGAGGTCGTTGTCGATTTGGGCCACGGTGATGACGGCCTTGGTCCCTGCAGTTGGGGCGAGATCATCGTCACCTGCATACGGTGAAGCTTGCTTCACAGTCCCCGACAGGTTGACCTGAGTGCCGCGGATCTTCTCGTCGAACTGGCCCTCGTCCTCGAAGCTGAGTCGGTTTGCGCCAAACACGTTGTCAAAGAAGTCGGAAGGCAGCCCGGTCGAGGGGATAGCCGGCGGTGGCTGTTCCGGTGCAGGTCTGGGCGCAGGCGTCGGTTTCGGCTCCGGTCTGTCCTGCTGTTGTGTGGGAGGCGCCGTCGGAGATGGCCGGGCTTCTTGGGCGGGCGCTGCTTTGGCCGCTGGGGGACTCGGTGTCGCAGCTCGTGGTGGCGGGGGAGGAGGCTCGGGGGCTTTGAGCGGTTCCGGTCGCCCGGCAACGAGAGTTTCTGCTGCCGCTACGAGATCGCTGACCGTGGTCTTGATGGTATCTGCGCTTGGCTCGAGCGTGTCGCTCAGAAGGACTATTGATCCGTCGCCGATGACGACCTTGGGATAGGTCTCGATTAGGTGGATCAGATTGCGGCGACGCTCCGGTGTCATCATTGTTCTCAAGGCGTCGGGACGTGAGGTGTTGATCCGGAAACTGTCATCGAACGGCTTGGAGCCGACCTGTGGATCGGTGTTGCCAAGCTGGCCGAGGGTACGGGTGATGGTGGTCTCTCGTTCGAGGCGAAGCGCCATACCGAGTTCTGGGTAGAACACCTCGTATCGAACGGTTGGCTCCCGGCTTCCGGCGACGTCAACTTTCACGGCCATCCCGTTTACCAGACCGTCGAGATTGGGAATGAGGTCGGGAACGGTCCGGGTGAGTTTGAGCCCGAGGCCGGTTGCGGCTGCCTTGAAGGGGTCATCCCTTCTGACAAGAGCAGCAACGATGACAGCAAGGATCACGGCAGCGATGACGATGAGCCAGATGACGGTCATGAGGTGATTATACGAAGGGTGATCGGTCAGATCGGATCATTGCCCTGCTGGTCTGGGGTGATAGCGGGCAGCGGGGGAATCTGCCCCGAGATGTACGTTGAGAGCGTCACGACGGTCCTGCTGGCTCCGGGGGCGATCTGACGGATCTCGTCGAGGATCTCGCCAAGGTGGCTTGATGACCGCGCCTTGACATGCAGAAGCAGATCGAACTCTCCGGTTACCGCGGCTGACGATCGAACAAACGGGATGGCCCGGAGCCGGTCCGAGAGTTCGGCGAGCCCATGCGATGCGGTGTCGGCGACGCTGACGAAAGCATCCACCGGGTATCCAAGCGCCTCCCAGTTGAGGTCAACCGTGAACGAATTGATATAGCCGCGTTCTTTGAGTCGCTTGACTCGTTGGTGGACGGTCGCTGTCGACTTGCCGATCTTGACGGCGATTTGGGAGAACGGGAGCCGCCCGTCCTCGTGCAAGGCTGTTAAGATTTGATAGTCAATTGCGTCCATTGCCTAAAGAATATCAGTTATCTGCCGATAATGGAGCAAAGCAATTGACTAATTGTTATATACGTAGCAAACTATAAGTATCGAATTCGAGGCCAGAATGACAGTCCATCCCGATGCAGTCTTCCAACTGATCAGCTCACGACTAGCAGCAGCACCAGACGCCGCACGCCGGCGCTAGATCCAGGGGTTCGATTCCCCTTATGAAATTGAAGGGAAGCCCACTCCCTCCCTCGGGCTTCCCTTCTTTTTCGTTCCCAGTTGGCAGCCACCGACCGAAATGCTGTCGCCGGACCCCGGTACACTCCGCTCGTGGCCTATCCCCGCGAAGACATCGAGCGCATCCGCGAGAAGACCGATCTCGCAGAGCTAGCCGCGGAAGTAACGAAGGTGAAGAAGTCGGGCAGGTCGGTAATGGCCGTGTGCCCGTTTCACCAGGAGAAGACACCGTCACTGTCGATCGACGCTGCCCGTGGCTTGTTCCACTGTTTTGGTTGTGGCAAGAGCGGCGACATCTTTGGTTGGGTCCAAGAAACCCAGAACCTCGATTTCCGTGAGTCCGTCGAGCTGCTGGCGAGGCGGGTTGGGGTGACCCTGACGGAGACACCTGGCGAGGCAAAGCGGCGGGGGCGCCGTGAGGAGCTCGTCCGAGCCAACCAGGCAGCCGTCGACTTCTATCGGGAAAGGCTGAAGACTGCCGCCGATGCCGGAAGTGCCCGCAGTTATCTACGAAGCCGGGGCTACGGCGGCGATGTCGTTGATCGCTTCGATATTGGGTACTCGCCTGAAGGCTGGGATGAGTTGACCCGGCATCTCAAGAGCAGAGGGTTTGAGGACCGTGATCTGGCCGATGCGGGTTTGGCCTCTCGCAGCTCGGTAGGACGGATGATCGACCGGTTCCGAGGTCGAATCATGTTCCCGATCTTTGATCTCAGGGGCGACCCGGTTGGGTTCGGGGCGCGCTTGCTCGATGGTGACGGGCCGAAGTATCTCAATACTTCGGAGACGGCGATCTATCACAAGTCGAATCTTCTCTACGGCTTGCATTGGGCAAAGGGCGAGATCGTCCGCAGCGGCCAATCAGTTGTCGTCGAGGGGTACACCGACGTGATCGCTCTTCATCTTGCTGGTCATCCAGTTGCGGTCGCCACCTGCGGAACCGCATTGGGGGAGGATCACCTCGACCTACTTCGGCGTTTCAGCGAGCGCGTGCTTCTGGCGTTTGACGCCGACGAGGCCGGTGCCGGAGCAGCGCTCCGTGGCTTTGACATGGCGATCCCTGGGGATCTCGACCTGCGTGTGGTCATTCTTCCCGAGGGGCGTGACCCTGCGGACTTGGTCGGTGAGGGTGATGAGGGTCTGCTCATCGCCGCCATGGAGGCGTCGCAACCATTGCTTCAGTTCGGGGTGGATCGAGAGCTGTCCAAATACGATCTGAATGAGGCTGAGGCGCGGGGTCGGGCGACTCGGGCCGCAGCGGCGATGGTGGCTCGTTATCCCGACCCCCTTGTACAGCACGAGTACGCCGTGCTGATCTCGCGGCGGACGGGGATCGATCTCCGTTTGGTTGAGGATGCAGTAAACAAGGCCAGCAAGGAGCGGGAGCGGGGTGCAGAGAAGCCACGGCCCGCCAAGCAACGCCGCCTTTCGGGTACAGAGAAAGCCGAGCAAGAGTTGTTGCGGCTGGTGATGGTCAACAACAGCGAATTGCGCAAGCTGGATTTTGATGAGTCGCTGTTTGCCGACGAGCTCCACCGATCGGCGTATTCGGTGATTGGGCCGGCAATACAGGCGCTCCCGGTTGGGGAAGCCCCCGACTTGGGCAAGCTCATCGGGGCGGGCGATAGCCCGGAAACACAGCTGTTGGCAGAGTTGGCGCTGTTGGATAGACCCGAGTCAGGTTCTCAGGAAGTCATCAATCGGCTCAAGTTGGGTGCGGTAACGCGCCGAATCGATGAACTGCAGCGCGAATTGGATAATCCGGCGTCTGGCGAACAGGACCGTTCCAACGCTGCCAAAGAGTTGTTAGCTTTGCAACAACAGAAACAACGCCTACGGAGTCGCGAGTGAACGAAGCAGCAACAGCCGTCCTGGAGCTACTGACCAAACGTGGTCAGCAGCGGGGCTTTTTGGTTGTCACTGAGATTCTGCAGGAGCTGGAGGACGTTGAGGCGCCACCAGAGGCCTTCGATGAGGTTGTTGAGGATCTGCAAGTGGCGAAGGTCACGGTTCGTGAGGATTCGCAGAACGCTCTCGAGGCCACAGCGCTGAGCAGTGATGAGCTCGTACACGTTTCCGACCCGGTGCGGATGTATCTGCAGGAGATCGGGCGCTACCCGCTGTTGACCCCACAGCAGGAGGTTGAACTGGCGATGCAAATGGAGGCCGGGGGCCGTGCCTCCGAGAAACTCCAAGGTGAGGCGGCGGCAGAACTGCCGGTTGCCGATCGGGTCATCTTGCAGCGGGCTGCCCGCAACGCAGATCGGGCCCGCAAGCGCCTTGTCGAGGCAAACCTCCGGCTGGTTGTGTCCATTGCCAAGAAATATGTTGGACGCGGCCTCTCGCTGCTCGACTTGATCCAGGAAGGGAACCTGGGGCTCATACGGGCCGTCGAGAAGTTCGACTACCGCAAGGGTTTCAAGTTCTCCACCTATGCAACATGGTGGATCCGCCAGGCGGTCACCAGGGCACTGGCCGATCAAGCCCGAACCATCCGGGTTCCCGTCCACATGGTGGAGACCATCAACAAGCTGGCTCGGGCACAACGCACCCTCATGCAGGAGTTGGGCAGGGAGCCGACGATTTCCGAGATCGCTCAGGAGCTCGAGCTGGAGCCAAAGCAGGTCACAGAACTCCGTCGTATCGCCCAAGACCCAGTCTCGCTGGAAACACCGCTGGGCGAGGAAGATGACTCCACGCTTGGAGACTTCGTCGAAGATACCGATGCTGATGTTCCCGTCGAGGTGGCCTCCTTCAAGCTGCTCCAGGAGTATTTGTCGCTGGTGCTTGAAGGGCTCAACGAGCGTGAACGCCAGGTCTTGATCATGCGGTTTGGCTTGGCCGACGGCAAGGTGAAGACACTCGAGGAAGTGGGCAGCCATTTCAACGTCACCAGAGAGCGGATTCGCCAGATTGAGACCAAGGCGCTGGCAAAGCTCCGCCAGCCCGCCCGCGCCAAGCGTCTCGAGGGGTATCTCGAAGGGGCCTAGTCCCGGCCCATGGCTACCGCGTCGCCCGATCTGCCTCAGGGACTTCCCCAGGGCCGGGGTCGATATTGACTTGCATCTCGTGCGCTCCCTGCTGCGAATGCAACACCCGGATCTCGCAGAGCGGGATCTCCGTCTTTTTGGAAGTGGCGTTCTGGCGACCGACCTGGCCGCAGTCTGGATGCTGTTCGACGAACCGAGTGAAGTTGCGGCTGCCTATAAGCAGATTTTGGAGGCGACCTGGGAGCGTGCCAGACGGTGGGCTATCCACTTCGGCTTGATGGCGATCGACTCGGGCGACCGCGACGATCCCGCGTGGGCCGAAGCCGGGAGACGTACTCTCGAGACGGCCTGCTAGACGTCATCCGTCCGATTGCGGATAACCTCACCGGCGTTGCGGAGCTGATCGGCGGCAGCACCCCTTACCTGGGTTGTGCTCGAGTCGACAATATCCTTGCCTTGGTCGATGACCTTGCGGACACTCTCGTTCGACGTGGCACGACGGTACGTGCGACGTAACTGTTCATATCTGTCTCGTCCGGCTTTGGCTCCCAGGAGGTAGCCGATGCCGAACACGACGGCGGTGCGAAGCTTCATGAGAGCATTGTGCCACGGTTAGGTGTGCGGTCGCACGTCTGATACCATCTGGCCGCCCCATATGGGACCCTTCCGGGGTAGCTCAATTCGGCAGAGCAGCGGACTGTTAATCCGTTTGTTGCGAGTTCAAGTCTCGCCCCCGGAGCCAAAGAAACCCCCGCTCAGTGGGGGTTTCTTGCGTTCGGTTGGAGGGGGGAGAAGGCGTCATATTCGGAGCATAGGGATGTACCGCGGCAGGTCCCTAGAGCGAACCCAAAACGAATTGACCGGCGGCGCCCCTCAATCTTGCTCCGATTCCGCTGCTCGATAGGAGATGAGGATATTGTCACCTTCCATCAGCTCCAGCCTGTCACCCTCCCTTGTGAAGCTATCGGCCGTGCTGATCAACGTTAGGTAGGTGGTCTCCTGCTCCATGATCCCCTCCGGAGTAGCGCAGAATGCCATGGTTGCCCCGGCGGGACCCACAGTGACAGAAGATCCGTCGACCTCGTAGCTGGCAAAGAAACTGTTGCACCCAGCGATACCGTTGACAGATCCATCCTCAAAGGAGGCGGTGAGCTCCGTTCCGGATATCGGGGCCGTCATCGCGCCGTCGATGACCAGCTCTTCAGCCACCCAAGTCTCACCTTCAATGTCGTCCGTTGCTGTGAGTGCGACAGCCAAGATGGCGAGGAATCCAACTCCGGCGAGCACCAGGAGACCAATTCGCATCCAGTTCTGTTCGTTCATGTCGCCACCATACTTCCAGTCGCTGGCTTGGGCAGGAAGCCTCCGCCTCTTCCTTCAGCTTATCGATCCCCTCGATCCGCACGGGCGATCCGTTTGCTGTGCGTTCAAGTGTCGCCCCCCGGAGCCACGAAGACGTCGACGACTTGTCGGGCGAAGGTCTGCTGCCAGATCGCGATTGGCCCGTTGCTCTCTCGGGCTACTGCCACCCGATTCTGGGATTCATACCTCGATAGGATCTAAATGCGCCGATTGTCGAGTTGTTGTTGGAGCGCCTTCACATCAGCGCCTGCGGCTCTCATCAGAGACGTGCATGTTGTGGCGAAGGTGTGCAACCGGGCCGTCGTCGTTGTTCTGAATGCTCCGGAGGTGGACCCCAAGTGTCTCTGTAGCAAAGGGAGGCAGATGCGCGACCCGAACCCCGTGGGTCTTAGGCGAGCCCAACGAAAGTCGACCGGAGATTCCAGTGAATGCCTCCTTGATCCCCATCTGACGGCGCAACACGTCGACGCGACCCCGGTGCAACGCAGCCATCTCACCCCAGCGAAGCCCTCCATAGGCCAGCACGAACACCAGTGTCCGCTTACCGGCATTCGACATTGCGTCGGCCAGTCTCGCTACTTGCTCGGCGCTGAGATATCGCTGATCAGGCTGACGAAGGCGCGGAAGCTCGACAAGATTATTGGGTTCCATTGGTTGGTCTGGTGTGTCTGAACTTGACCCATTGGGCAGTGACTATTTGGGAATGGTCATCAAGTTTCGAGCCCGGTTTTGCCGAAATCTTCAAAGTGGTGTGACTGATTGCACATTGCGTGGTTGGACTGATTCCAGTTTGAAGGGGTTCTGTGTTTTCTCTCAGGTCTGTTGTTGTGTCGCTGTTTTCGTTTGTTGCCGTGTCGAGGCGATTCCGGTTACTGACTGGTGTGTTGACGGTGTCGTTGTTAGTTGGGACTTTGACTCCTGTGGGGTCTGCCGTTGCCGCGGAGACGATCACCCAGGTGCAGTCGAATTCTGGGGCGGGATCGGCTTCTTCGT
>JAAETI010000744.1 GCA_024228555.1 bacterium
GACATCTTCGTTGCCGTCTTCGACGTTGACATCGAACGAGGCGGCCACCGTCTCGCTGCCATCATGGATGAACGTCACCTGCCCTGCGGTGAGCTGGGTGCCGGTGAAGCTGCTGGCATCCGAACCGTTGACCTGGATCTTACCGTTGCTGGCCGCACTGGTGGTGAAAGTGATGCCGGCATCCACATCATCGGCATCGGTATAACCCAGATCGGTGCCGGTGATGATATAGGTCGCCCCTTCATTTATATTTGCGCTGAGATCACCGGTCAGGACCGGGGCATCGTTGACTGCACCGACACTGATCGTTGCCGTCACGCTGATGTCGGTATTGGTGTCCACGCCACCGCCGTTGTCGGTTACCGTGTTCAGGGTCACCGTGCGGGCCGTGGTCGAGGGGTCTTGATCTGCTGCGTCGATGCCGTAGGTGATGCTCTCGAGGACCAGCTCGGCGGCTGCCGCATTGGGGCTGCCGGCAAAGGTGATGGTCACTACGCCGGTTGCCTGGGTGTAGCTGTAACTGTGACCGCCGGTGATCGCGCCGCTGCTGTCACTACCGAGCCCGGTGATCGCCGTGCCGTTGATCGTCAGGGTATCGGTGTCTTCAATACCGCCGGCGATCGTCAGTTGGGCCGAGGCAATATCGTCGCCGGTCTCAACCGGGTCGATGGTGACGGTGCTGAAGACTGCAGCTGAGGTCGTGTCGGTGTTTTCCGTCAGGGTGTCGTTCGCCGCACTGGCTGCGAGCGTCGGCGTATCGTTGACCGGCGTGACGGTAAAGTTGAAAGTGCTGTCAGCCGGTACACTGCTGTCTTCGTTGCCATCTTCAACATTGACATCGAACGAAGCAGCAACCGTTTCGCTGCCATCATGCACGAACGTTACCTGCCCGGCATTGAGCTGGGTGCCGGTAAAGCTGCTGGCATCCGAACCGTTGACCTGGATCTTGCCGTTACTCACCGCACTGGTGGTAAAGATGACACCGGCATCCACATCATCGGGATCGGTGTAACCAAGATCAGTGCCGGTAAGGGTGTAGGTGGCGCCTTCGTCCAAATTTGCGCTGAGATCACCGCTCAGGACCGGGGCATCGTTGACCGCATTGACCGTGATGTTTACCGTCGCCTGATTGACCTTGTCGGCCAGATCCGCGACCTCATCCGTTGCGAGGGTTCGATTGTAGACCTGTACACTATCGAGCGAGCCACCAAAGAACCGATCGACATCCAGATCCTCTCGTGTTCCAAGATACAGATCCCCGGCAGGATCGAATGCATCGCCACCGAGTGTGGCATCGGAGTTCTTCAGCTCACCATCGAGATAGACTTTTGCACCATCGGTGGCTGATACAGTCAGCGTGTACGTGTGCCATTGACCATCGCCGATAATGGCGCTGGCATCAAATTCCAGGAGGGCGGTATCCCCTACGTCATTTGCATCCACGAGGTTGGTTCGCAGCATATTAGCCCC
>JAAETI010000745.1 GCA_024228555.1 bacterium
GAGAACAATGGCACTCCCCTTGCGCATGCTCTTCGAGCCCGTGTGGCCCGACTCCGGCTTCGTGGTGCGCTTGCTCGTCGAAGACGACGCATTCACCATCACGTCCACGCCGTCTGGCGTTGAAGTGGAATACGGGCCCTCCGACACAACCGCGCAGCTGACTGCGCGTCTGGACTACACCGCCTTCCTTGAACTCGCAGAAGGACGAATCGACCCGAACGAATTCGTCGCGCACTACCTCGAGATCATCGACGGAGCCGAGCACCGCGCCGAATTCCTCAGACTCCTGCGCGCAGCCTTCGGCCAAAATGTCTAGTGGGGCGTGAACCACCACCGAATACACACACTCGAACTCGCCGGCTCTGGCACCCGCTCGGAAATGACGACGCGCATGCGGCCTACTCGCGCCCGCCTGAGACCAGATCCTCAATCCACAACTCTTGACTATTGCTCTTTTGGCTTCCATCTCGGCGGGTACGGGTTGGGCGGCTCAGCCCGAGCTAGTCGGAGAAGTAGATCGACTGTTCGGCAAAGGACGGCAAGCGGCCTCCGCCTGAGTCGTAGTCCGGGTCGAGTCCGTCTTGGATGCCGTCGTCGTCGCAGTCCGCGTCGTTGGCACAAGCGGGTTGCCCCGCTGCGTTGATCTCGTAGGCGGTGTGAATGCAGTCACCGTCTGGGTCGGTCCAGCTTCCCTGAACGCCTTCTGTGTTCATCCATTCCGCTGCTGCGACCGCCCAGAGTGCCGGACTACACGAGAGCGCGGAGGTTCTGTCGTAGGCAGGTTCATTCAGTGGACAGGGGATCCCTGAGGGTGGCGTCCCAGGTTTGGTGTAACTCGGGCCTGGGCGTTGGTTCCTGTTGATTATTCTATGCGGCGGTTGTGACAGTGTCGTCGGGGGCGGTGGTGGTTGGGTTGTTCTTGGTGGTGGGCCGGTTGAGTTGGTGGCGGATGTCGGTGAGGGTTCGGGTGATGGTGGGGGTGTAGCGCAGTCCTCGCCAGCCGGCTGAGGCCCGGTCGAGTACGGCCCAGACGAGGGCGAGGCAGGAGGCTTCGCCGGGGAGCCGGCCGATGACTTTGACGCGTCGGCGGGTCTCGCCGAAGGTTCGTTCGATCAGGTTGGTGTGGCGGATCCTTTTGTGGTGTTCGGCCGGGAACCGTAGGAACGCTGTCAACGCCAGCCGGTCGTCTTCGATGCAGCGAACCGCGGCAGGGAACGCCTTGTGGTGGCGGGCGGCGAAGGCGTCGATGCGGCGTTGGGCTTCATCGACGGCGGCTTGGCCGGGGTCAACCTCGATGTTGTCGAAGCAGGCCCAGAACTCGGCCTTGATGGTGGCTTGGTGTTCGACGGGGATTTTGGCCAGAACGTTTCTGGCTCGATGAACCAAACAGCGTTGACGCAGGCTTCCGTGCAGGGACGAGTCGACTGCGTTGATCAACCCGGCGGCGCCGTCGGTGATCGTGAGCAACGGAACCTTGAGTCCGCGGCTGGTGAGATCGTCGCAGAAATCGGCCCACGCATCAGTGGACTCTGCTGCTGCTGGCTCGACTGCGACCAGCACGGGTTGACCAACAGTGGTGATGCCGTAGGCGACCATGACCGGCTCGGCGCCGGTGCCCTCATGCATCTTGAAATGCGATCCGTCCAAGAACAGGTAGTCGAGATCAATCCCGCTCAGATCGCGGTTCCGGAACGCTTCGAAGTCGTCTCTGAGGGCCTGACAGATCCGTGAAGCCGTCGACTTCGACAGGGCGGCGTCAGGGCCCAGCGCCTCACCCAACAGGGCTTCGATGTCACGATCGGACAGGCCCCGCACCCAAGCTGAGATGACCAGCGCCTCCAACGGCGCGGACCGCACCACCCCCTTTCCCAACAGCTGGGACGCGAACGTCTCGGTGGTGTTACGCAGCTTCGGCCGCTTCAGATCCACCGGGCCCGCCGTGGTCTTGATCGACAGATCACCATGGCCGTTGCGTTGACCCTGGCGTTCAGGCTCGGACCGGCGGTTCCAGCCGCGACCCAGCCAGGTCGTGACCTCGTCCTCGAGGACCTGTTGGAGCACAAGACGAACCGAGTGACGCATCAGGTCCTCCAAACATTCCTCGATCGGTTTCCCCGAACCGAACACGGTCTCGATGTCAGCGCGGATCGTCTCAATGGGCGATACTCGTTTGGGCATGGCGTGGGTCTCCTTCGATGAGTTGGTAGCTCTTGAAGGAACCTACGCCAGGCCTCGTATTACACCGCCGATGGGACGCCACCTCCCTGAGAGCACGACGGGCCCAAGCTCTTGATGGTCATTGGTCGCTGACTCCAATCGCACGATTGCTTCGGCATCGTCCAGACAGACGGTGAGGTCCTCGAGCGGCACTGTCCACTCGAATGACAACGGAGCGGCGGACGGTTCGGTTTGATCTCTGTAGTGGACCGGTACCGCCGAGCTTGCCGACTGCCAGCACTATTTGGGGTTGTCGCAGTCCATCGGGTCGTATTCTCGTATGTGGTCCGCCTCGATGAGGAAATCGGCGCCGTCGAGGGGGCCGCCATCGTCGTCGTGACCGGAGTCGACCCCCGGCAGTCGGAGGTAGATCTGCGCTCTGTCGATCGCGGTCGCCGCGGTCACTACTTCGAGCGCTACCGCGGCGTTTGTGGCGGTGATCTCCAACTGGGTGGTCTCACTGAGGTCGATGGACTGGCCGTGATCTGTGTTGTTGGAGTCCGTTTCCTCGCCGTCGTCTGCTTGTTCCTCATCGGCCGTGCCGGCCTCGTCGTCGGCGACCTCGGTGGGCTCGCCACCGTCTGGCCATCGGCTCACGGCACCCGCCGCTCCCGCCAGAGTGACCGCACCGGCGACGCTGACGAGAAGAGCGGTTCCAGAGAAGCGGGCGAGACTGTCCTTTTCGCCTTCGGAAGCGTTGTCGCCGTCTTCGGGCGGAGAGAGCGTCGGGATGGTGATGGCCCAGCGGTGTCCAATAGACCAGTTGATCACTACGACTCCGAGCGCCACAGCGGACACCGCGTAGGCAAAGCCTGCATCAGGCCACCGCAGGCCGTCATCGATTCCCCAGGGCACGATTGCGACGAAGGTGGCGATTGCGCCAGCCAATGCGATCCAGGTGCTCAGGTCCCGCATGCTCATGACCTCGACACGCCCGCCAGGTTCCGGAACTTCAGGTGTGAGAAGGTCGACGAAGTGACCTCCTTCACTGATGACGTCCTCCCACGCGCCCTTCTTTTGGGCTGCGTCAAGTGATGAGGCCCGGAGCCTGACTAGCGCCGATCGGAAGGAGTGAGCTACGAAACCGTGGGCGATCGTCCACAGCATGAAAGCGATCCATACGCCGCTGATCGGAATCTCGACGACCTGTAGAACTTGGACCGTGTCGGCGCCGCTTAGCGCCCGAGCGGCAATCGCGACAACGACTGCAACCCCGCCGGCGGCCAGCGTGCGGTTGGTCGCCTTGGCCCACTTCACGACC
>JAAETI010000746.1 GCA_024228555.1 bacterium
CGAGCCGAGTCCGCCGGTCTTGCGGAGTTGCTCCCGGACGAGATCGAGGCCGCAGATGAGCTCGGTCACCGGGTGTTCAACCTGGATCCTGGTGTTCATCTCGATGAAGTAGAACTCATCGCGGCGGAGGTCGACGAGGAATTCGACCGTCCCGGCCCCTTCGTAGCCAACCGCAGTCGACAGAGCTGTCGCTGCCTGGCAGAGATCCTTGCGCAGGGGTTCCGGCAAGTTCGGAGCCGGCGCCTCTTCGATGAGCTTCTGGCGGCGGCGCTGCAACGAGCATTCCCGTTCGTAGAGATGCACCGCGGTGTCACCGTTGCCGAAGATCTGGACCTCGATATGGCGGACAGGATCGATGTACTTCTCCAGATAGACGGTGTCGTCGCCGAAGGCCGCGCCCGCTTCGGCTTGGGCCTGGGTCATCTGGTTTGCCAGCTCGTCGGCTGTATTGACGATGCGAATGCCTCGACCGCCACCTCCAGCAGCTGCTTTGATGAGTAGGGGGAAGCCGATCTGGGTGGCTGCGGTTTGGGCGTCGTCGAAGGACCCAACCCCACCGCAGGTTCCAGGCACAACCGGTACTCCCGCCGCTATCGCCGTTTCTCGGGCTGCTGCCTTGTTGCCCATCAG
>JAAETI010000747.1 GCA_024228555.1 bacterium
CAACTCATTAGACGTAATCGAGTTGGATGCGGCTTCGCACAACAAGGTCGAAGATGTCCGTGAGATCAGGGCCAACGTCGGCACCGTGGCGGTCGCCGGCGGTTCCCGGAAGATCTACATCTTGGATGAGGCCCACATGCTATCGCGGGCAGCGGGCAATGCCCTCCTCAAGACATTGGAGGAACCCCCCGATCACGTTGTATTTGTGCTGGCGACAACAGAGCCATACAAGCTGCTCGACACCGTTCGCAGCCGAGCGCAGCGGTTCGATTTCTTGCCCGTACCCGTCGAAATCCTGATCGACCACCTCGCCGACATCTCACAGCGCGAGGAGTTCGAGACCAGCGCCGATGGCCTGGCCAGTGTCGCCACCCACGCCAAGGGCTCGGTGCGGGATGCAATGAGCCTCCTCGAGCAGGTCGCCGCCCTCGGCGGCGGTTCGGTGGAAGCAGCGACAGTGGCGCGAGCACTCGGTCTTGCCGATCGGGATGCCTTCGGCCAGCTGGCCATGGCAATCTCCAACCAGGACGCTCCGGCTGCGCTTGCCCTGGTGTCGCAGTTGGCCGCCCGCGGCGGTGATCTCCGCCGGTTTGTGGCTGAGGCTATGGGCTTCTTCCGCGGTGTCTTCCTTGCCCAGTACGCCCCCAATCTCGAAGAGATTGCCGACGAGCCGTCTGATGTGCTCGACGAGTGGCGTCGCTATGCCCAACTCCTCAGCGCCGCCGATGTTTTCCGTGCGGTTGATCAGCTATCGGAGGCTTTGCTCCACCTTCGCCAGGGCAGGGAGGAACGGTTGGTGACTGAGGTCACCCTCATTCGCCTTACCCGGCCGGAGATTGCTATCGATGCAGAGTCGCTCAATGTGCGGCTGGAACGCCTCGAGAAACGGGTTCCTGCGAACGGTGGCATTGCTGCGCCAGCGCCTGCACCCGAGCCGGCCAAACCAGTCGCCGCAGATCCGGTTGTCAAGGCTGTTGCGGAGCCCAAGACTCCAACGAAGCCTGCTGTTGCGCCACCGCCGCAGAAATCAGAACCAACCGAGGAAGCCGCGGCAGCCGCCGAGCCAACTCCTTCCGCTTCGGTAGCCCCAGTTTTGCCTGAGCCGGATCCAGAGGAGACACCGGTCGCTGCTGCCAAGGACCTCGATATTGCTACCTATGAGTCGGCGTGGCCGGCCATTGCGGCCCGAATCCGCGATCTAGCCGGGCCGTCACAGCATGCACTGCTGCTCGAAGCACGACCAGCCGCCGTCAACGGATCCACCGTTGTCTTCGAACTCCCCAGCCATCTCCCGTTCCATCTCGAGAGGCTGAGTGCCGACACCCAACTACACGGTTTGCTTGGTCAGGCGGCGGCGGAGTTTGTCGGTGTGACGACAACCGCCGAGTTTCGGGCGGATGGCGCCGGAGCGTCACCGAAGCCAACACCGGAGCCGACGCGTGCACCCGACAAGGACACGCTTGTCGAAGAGGACGATGCGGCCATCGACCCGACCAGCCTTGTTGTCGACATGCTCGACGGAGAGATTATCGACTAGATCGCCCGTGAGCTTCGGGCGCAATCAGTACCTGCCGTTGACTAACCGACGAGCCAAACCCATTCGGCGACGGGCTGGCGTCCGTTACGCTCACGCTCGTGGATGATCCTGGGGCCCGAGTGTCTGTCCGAAAATGGCTGATCGCGGTTGCCGTGGCACCAGTCGCCGTCTGGTGGCTGGAGCGGCTCTTTGCCGTGCGCAGCGAAGGTTGGTTTGCGGGGTCGACAACATATCCTGTTGGTAGCGACTTTCAGACACTCCACACTGCGGCACGGCTGGTCGTTTCCGGCGACGGAGCCATCCTCTACCAAGATGTTGCGTTTCAGGCGGCCGGCGGACCCGGCCGTGCGTTCTTCTACCCGCCACCATTTGCTTTGGTGCTCGCACCGCTGGGCTGGCTTCCCTTCGAGACGGCTTGGTTTGCTTGGTCGGTTCTTTCGGTGGCAATGGTTGCACTCGGCCTGAAGCTGTTGGGAGTGCGGGGCCCGCTGCGCCTCGCCCTGGCCGCACTCTTGTTTATGCCGATGTACCTCTCGATCACTTATGGACAGGCGAGCTGCCTCTGGTTTCTGGTGTTTGCAGGGGTGTACCGATTCACGAAGGAGAATCGCCCAGTAGCTGCAGGGGTGCTTGCCGGGCTGCTGATCCTCAAACCAACGCTGGCGATCGGGGTCTTCGTTTGGTGGGTTGTCGAGTGGCGGCGTCACCGTCCGAGTGCATTGGCTGCCGTGGCCTCAGCACTCGGAGTCATTGCCCTGTCGCAACTGGTTCTTCCCGGCTCATTCTCTGGATACGTTCAAGTCACTTGGGACTACCTGGTGGGAGGTGAACCTGGCGCACAGTGGGCGCAGTACTCAATGTGGACTTTCTGGGACTTGCTGATACCGGGCAGTAGTTGGCTGACAAAGATCGCCGGGGTAGCAAGTGTGGCTCTCTTAATCGGAGCCTTCGTCCGCTGCGCAAAGGCGAGGCCCGGTCTGGACCTCACCTTCGCTGCGGTCATTGCGATGACGATTCTGATCGCTCCTTACATGCTCGCGTATGAATGGACCCTGCTGTTGATTCCGGCTGCCTTGCTGTGGCAGAGCGGGCGAGTAGCGCCGGCGGACGTTCTCGTTGGTGGTGCTGTGGTTGCGATCGGCTCAACATGGAGCATCGCTCTCGCTATCGAATGGCTGGACTCCCCGGGCTATACGCTGCAGTTTGCGCCCCTCATTCTGATTGGCGTCGCTGCGTGGATCAGCCGTCGCCTCGACCGCGTCGCTGTTGAGGCACCTGACCCGGTGGGGCCGAAGCTATCCCGAAACGACTAGTTGAGAGCTGTGGTGTACCCGTGATCGTCTGTCATCATCTACCCTCTGCCCATGGGAAGAATGCCAAAAGACATGCGTGCGCTCATGCAGCAAGCGCAGAAGATGCAAGAGGAAATGCAGAAGGCGCAGACCGATCTGGCCGACCGCACCTATGAGGCAACCGCTGGTGGCGGTGTCGTGAAGGCTGTGGTTCGCGGATCCGGGGATGTGGTTTCTGTCGAATTCGATCCAGCCGTATTGGATCCAGACGACCCGGAGATGGCAGGCGATCTGGTCGTAGCTGCAGTGAACGCTGCGCTCAAGATGGCGAGCGACGACGCGGGTGCTGCGATGGGAGGACTCGCCGGAGGTCTCGACCTCGGTGGTCTGCTCGGCTGATGTTCGAACCACCAGTACAGAGGCTGGTTGATGAGCTGGCGCGCCTGCCCGGCGTTGGCCGGAAGAGCGCGCAACGACTTGCGTTCCACATCCTCCATATCGAAGAGGCCGATGCGGAGCGTCTTGGCAACGCCATCATCGATCTACGCAAGGAAGTACGTCTCTGCAGCCGGTGTTTCAACATCACCGCCGATGAGGAGTGTTCGATCTGTCGTGATCTGCGGCGCGACCCGACCTCAGTTTGTGTCGTAGAGCGAGCGCAAGATATCTCGGTTCTCGAGCGCACCCAGGAATTCCGGGGCCGGTATCACGTCCTCGGCGGGGCAATTTCCCCGATTGCCGGGGTCGGTCCCGATCAACTGCGGATGCGCGAGCTGGTCGCCAGGCTCGAAGCCGAATCGGTGAGCGAGGTGATTGTTGCCACCAACCCAACGGTCGAAGGCGACACGACCGCGCTGTATATCGCACGGCTCCTCAAGCCACTCGGTGTCAAAGTGTCGCGGCTCGCCAGCGGGCTGCCCGTCGGTGGTGACCTCGACTATGCCGATGAGATCACGCTTGGGCGCGCCTTGTCTGGCCGCAAGGAGCTGTAACCAGGTCTGATGAGACTCGCCATCATCGAGCCCTATTTCGGTGGTTCCCATGCGGCTTGGGCATCGGGGTATCAAACGCACTCCCGGCACGAGGTTGTGGTGATCTCCCATACCGACCGCTTCTGGAAGTGGCGGATGCATGGCGCCCACGTCACCCTTGCCGAGCGTTTTGCAGAGGAGGTCGAAGCGAACGGCCCGTTCCGGGCTGTGGTTGCGTCGAGCATGTTGAACCTCCCGGGATTTCTGGGTCTGGTCCGCGAGTCCGTCGGGTCGGCCACAGTTGGCGTCTACATGCACGAGAACCAACTCGGCTATCCACTTTCACCGCGAGACAAAGTCGATCTCACCTATCCGATGATCAATTGGGCTTCGATGCTGAGTGCCGATCTGGTGGTCTTCAATTCTGAGTACCACCGTCAGCAGTGGTTTGCCGAGATTCCCCGGTTCCTTCGCCAGTTTCCCGATTATCAGCAACATCACTTGATCGCCGCAGTGGAAACGAAGTCGAGTGTCCTCCCGGTTGGGGTCGATCTGCGCCGGTTCGATCGAGGGGTGAAGCCGGCTGACACCGGATTCAGGATCGTATGGAATCAACGATGGGAATACGACAAGGGTCCTGCGGAGTTGGCTGCAGCGATCACCGATCTTGACGATGCCGGTGCCACCTTCGAGCTGGTTCTGGCCGGCGAGCAGTTCCCCACCGACCCTGATGAATTCGTGCGGCTGCGGGAGCGGCTTGGGGACCGGCTGGTGCACTACGGGTGGGCCGAACCCGATGAGTATGTCGAGCTGCTCTCCAGCAGTAACGCCGTGGTGTCGACGGCTCATCATGAGTTCTTTGGCATCTCTATCACGGAGGCCGTCTATGCCGGCGCCTTCCCCGTCCTGCCCGACCGGCTTGTCTATCCGGAGCGGATACCTGCTCGTTTCCATGAGCGTTGCCTGTATGGCGACGAGGCAGGGCTGGTCGCGCGGCTGCTGTGGGCCATCGACAATCCGGTAGAAGCCGCCGCGGTCACCGCCGAGTTGAAGCCGATTGTCGCGGTCACGGATTGGTCGGTCGTGGCTCCGCAGTACGACGCACTGTTCTCGAGCCGCTAGGTCCGGAGGCCTGACCCACGCCCAGAATCCGAGGATTCGACTAGGCGTCGAAGAGGCGCAGAGCAGGCTGTGATGCTGGTGGTGGCTCGTCTAGGGGGAAATACCCCGGGACCTCGTGGTGGGGAGTGTCTAGATAGACCTTCGCTTCGGGGGACGGGCCAAACCTGCCGTGCGACCAACGAATCTCGACATGGCCGCGCACAGTGGATTCGGCACCGGTCGTTTCATCCTGAACCAATGCTTGCCAATGGACCACGGGCTGTTGGGCCTCCCGGCTTGGCGCAACCGCTAGCTCGCGGAATTTGAAGCGGAGCCGGAAGTCCCATGGTGTTGCCACGCGGTACCGCAGCGGCTTGGAGTCGGCTGATTCGCCGAGCACAAAGTAGGGAGCGGATTCGAGCCGAAGCAAGCGCCACAGCATTGCCTCTCGCTTGCGGGCTGTTGGCATGTTCGTTGACCACCGTCGTGCGGTCTCGGTTGCCACCTTCCGAGAGAATTCGGCGTATGCGCCTCCCAGTTCGTTGGTGAGACGACGGGGCAGTGCCTCCCGTAGCTTCTTGATGTCCTCGTCGGTGACCTTGATCACAGACGTCGGCAGCGAAGAATCTCCAACGTGAAGGCGACACGCGGCGTAGAAATCCTGATAGGCGGCCGGGGCAACCTCTTGATACCAACCGGCTTCGGCTCGGTACTCACGATCGAGCAACAGGTTCACAAAGAGGTTCCCTGGCGACGGGTTGTGCAAGATGTTTGACCCGTACTTGCAGGAGATCAGGAAGACATGATCGATACGAAGATCAGCAGGGATCTGCTCGTAGCCCGGCGGGCGTTGATTGCCCTTCCATTCAACGGACCAGGGGGGTCGACCTCGTAGACCATCGGCGGCTACGCCAAAGGCGACACCGTTTGCCCATGCCGTTGCAAACTCACTCGAATGAATGCCCGCGTCGAGCGCATCGTTGAGACGGTCGAAGTGCTGCCCTTCGACGTGGAGGAAGTTGCGCGGTCGCACCGCAAGGGCGCGCTCGATATCCGGGAAACCCATGGTTGCCAATCCGGTGACGATCTCAGTGACCTCGGTCCGGAGTGACGGCACAGTCAGGCGTCCGTGAACAAGGGGGAGAATTGCATCTGGGCGCTCAGCAATGCCTCGGGATAGTCGGCGTCGGTGAGCACGTCTTCGGTGTAGACGTCAACCTCTACGCCTGTGCTCTTGATCCACATAGCAACGGCGTCGCTCCACTTCTCTTCCAGGAGGGCGTCCTGCAACTGTCGCTTTCGCTCATCGGGAATTTGCCCGGCGCGAGCAAGCAGCCGAACGGCAAGGGCCCGGTGTAATACGTCGAGGTCGGCGGCCACCAGGACCGACGGTGGATCATCCCGAATCACCGCAACAGCGACAGTGGGATGACTCACGAGAAGTCCTCGACTTCCTCTGTTGTCCAGAATCCTGCCAAAGGTCGGTCGGTGTCACCTGTGGCGTAGGCCGAGAGCCGATCCCTACCGCTGTCGTCGAACATTTCGATAGCGTCCCAGAAGGCACCGCTCTTGCCCGCCGTATGCAGAGCTTTGTCGCCCTCGCTCCCTGGCTGGGGAAGGTGTGACGTCAGAAGAAGAAGCCGCACTGGAGGGGCTGAGGCCTCGTCTTGTTGGAAACTCTCCCGGAGTACCAACGCCCGACCAAGGGTCTTCCACACGGTATCGGTGCGGCGCAGACCGCCCCGGGTTGTCGTGAAAGCCCCCGACACGTCGACATACCAAGGATGGCCCGCCTCATCCGCAACGAGGAAGTTGAATTGTGCTCCGGTGCCCTTCACCCGATACGAGCGTTTCTCGATAGTGAAGCCGGCAGCCTCGAGAGTGTCCTGGGCGATCTGTTGGGCGGCCTTGCCTTCCTTGGTGGCCCTTGCCTGAAAGTGATCGCTCGGGTCGACGGGCGGTGGAGCTGTGGACGTGGTGCGGTCATCGTCACCGGCAACTCGTTCGCTGGTGCGTTGGTGCTCCCTTTCGGCCGCGACCCGCTCGCGTGCGATATCGACGTACTTCGCCTCGAGGTCGTATCCGACCGGCCGACGACCCCGCTTGATGGCGGCAACCAAGGTCGAACCCGAGCCCATGAAAGGATCGAGTACCAGATCACCCTCATAGGTATAGAGATTGATGAGACGTAGCGGAAGCCCGACGGGAAAGGGCGCAGGATGTCGGGCGCGCCGTGCGCTTTCGGAGGGAATCTCCCAGATATCGAGAGTTGCCTCCATGAATTCATCGGCGGTGATCTTGGTGTCGAACGGCAACTCCTGGGCTTCACGAGCCTTTGGGGAGACGGCGCGATCAAAGCGACCCTTGCTGGCGATGATCACGCGTTCGGTGATGTCACGGAGCACTGGGTTGGTGGCTTTGCGATATGAACCCCAGGCGACCGACCCGGATGCTCCCTCTGCCTTCTTCCAAACCACCTCGCCCCTCAGCAGCAGCTGCAGCCGATCCTGCAAGATGTGGATGACATCCGACGCCAGACTGCGGTAGGGCTTTCGGCCCAGGTTGGCGACGTTGACCGCGATGCGGCCCCCCGGCTCGAGCTTGCGAACGCACTCGGCAAACACATCATGGAGCATTTCCAGATACTCCAGATACGAGGCGGGAACACCGTCCTCTCCAAGATTCTCTTCGTACTCCTTGCCAGCGAAGTACGGAGGGGAGGTGACGACCAACGCCACCGATCCGTCGGCAATCTTGTCCATGTTGCGCGCATCGCCGAGGATGCATGGTTCTTCGAGCGCCGGAGTGAAACCGAGCTGTTCGTCATCGGAAATCAGAGGCGCGCTAAAGCGTGCATAAAACTTTGACGCATCGTGGCTCTGGCGCCGCCCCACCCCAAAGGATGATGTTGATGTCGGTTCACGTTTGATAGTCACGGTTCTTGAACCATAACCCGAAGGTGTGACACGGGCATCTACCTACGCAACCACAGATTCGACGTAGCGTCGCAAGTCTTCCCAGCCGGTCGTGACGCCTAGCGGTACGTCGCAGAAATAGTCACCGTTTATCTCCGGCCCTAGGACGGCGATGCTTCGGAGCTACCCAGGCGCTACTTGTGCGACACACCACCTAGAGCTCGAACGCCGACAGATCCCTGAGCTGCTCGACCTTGTGGATGGCATTCATGTAGCGAGAGGTGCCTGTCTTGGAACGCAGCACCAGCGAGTGGGTGTAAACGTGCTTGCTGCCAAAGCGAACTCCGTCGAGCAATTCGCCGTGAGTAACGCCGGTTGCCGCAAAGAACGTGTTATCAGAGTTGACTAGGTCACGGGTGGTCAGAACCTGATCTAGATCGAGACCTTCGTTCCTGGCGTAGGCCTTCTCGCTATCGTCACGCGGCCAGAGCTTGCATTGGATCTCTCCGTCGAGAGCCGCCATCGCACATGCCGAAGTCACCGCTTCCGGCGACCCGCCGACACCAAACAGGATGTCGATGCCACTATCGGTCTTGGCGGTGGCGATGCTGCCGGAGATGTCGCCATCCCCGATGAGTGCGATGCGGGCCCCCGCTTCGCGCACAGCTTGGACGAAAGGCTCATTCCGGGGCCGGTCGAGGATGATCGCGGTTACATCGGAGACAGGTTTGGCGTTGGCCTTGGCGACCTGGGCCAGGTTGTGGGCAATGGGTGCCTCGATGTCGATCATGCCGGCTGCCGCGGGTCCGACCGCAACCTTGTCCATGTAGACAAGGCTCCCGGGTGCGTACATGGTGCCCCGCGGTGCAAGTGCAATTACCGCAAGTGCTCCGGGCATGCCGCGGGCGGTGAGGCGGGTACCGTCGACAGGGTCAACGGCGACGTCTACCTGTGGCCGGTTGCCATTGCCGACCACTTCGCCGTTGTAGAGCATCGGTGCTTCGTCCTTTTCCCCTTCACCGATGACGACGATGCCGTCCATGTCGATGGTCGAGAGAACCTGCCGCATGGCATCAACAGCAGCCTGATCGACAGCCTCCTTGTCGCCACGGCCCTGGTATCGGGCAGCCGCGATTGCCGCGACCTCGGTGACGCGGACCAGTTCAAGCGCAAGATTTCTGTCTGGTGTCTCTGTCATTTGCGGACCCTCCTAGTGAACTCTGACGATAAGCGCATCGCCCTGGCCGCCGCCACCACAGAGTGCGGCTGCTCCTGTTCCGCCACCGCGCGCACGTAGCGCGTTGATCAGCGTGACCGTGATGCGGGCTCCGGTGGCACCGAGGGGGTGACCGATGGCTACGGCGCCCCCGTTGACGTTGACCTTGCTGTGGTCGGCTTCGAGCATCCGGGCCGACCACAGGGCAACCGCCGCGAAGGCTTCGTTGATTTCGTAGAGGTCCATGTCCTTGCGAGCCAGACCAGCCGTGGCGAGTGCCTTGTCGATCGCCTCAGCCGGGCGTTCGTGGAGCGTGGCGTCGGGCCCGGCCGTTTGCCCGTACCCGAGGATTTCGGCAACGATCGGCATCCCGGCCTTCTCGGCGGCGGATCGGTCGGCCACGATCACCGCGGCGCCACCATCGGAGATTTGCGAGGCGTTGCCTGCCGTCACGGTCCCGTCGGACGAGAACGCAGGGCGCAGCTTGCCTAGCGATTCGACGGTCGTACCCGGCCGCATGCCTTCGTCATGCTCGACAAGAATGGGATCACCCCTTCGTTGCGACACGGACACTGGGACGACTTCGTCAGCAAGCACGCCTGACTTGGTTGCGGCGACTGCTCGCTCGTGTGATGCGGCTGCCCACTCGTCTTGTTCGACGCGGCCGATGCCGAGCGTGTTGTTCTTGCGATCGGTGCTCTCACCCATGATGCAGTGGTCGAAGGCACACCACAGCCCGTCATGGTTGAGGGTGTCCACCAGAGCGGCGTCGCCCAGTCGGAAACCGTGACGAGCGCCGTGGACAACGTGAGGGGCGTTTGTCATCGATTCCATGCCACCGGCAAGGACATAGGATGCTTCTCCAAGACGGATTCGCCTTCCTGCGTCGGCGATTGCAGTCATCCCCGACAGGCACACCTTGTTGAGGGTGGTCGCCGGAACGCTCATCGGAACCCCAGCCTTGATGGCGGCCTGGCGAGCGGTGATTTGGCCCTGTCCCGCCTGGATGACGTGACCGAAGATGACTTCGTCAAGCGATTCGGCGGCCAGTCCGGCCCGGTCGAGGGCGCCGCTCATCGCGACTCCACCGAGGTCCATGGCTGTCAGCGGTGTGAACGATCCGTTGAACTTCCCCAACGGTGTGCGAGCGATCGAACAGATGACGGGATTCACGACGATCCTTTCGGTGATGGACCGATGCTACCTGCTGTCCACACAGCAACCCCCAAGCAACTGGCCTCCGGCGAGTTCTCCCCAGAGGGGGGGACGTGTATTTGTCGTGTTGGGCGGTCGTGTTTTCACCCCCCTCGTACGACCTGTGGTCGTCCGATCCCCCCATCAAGGGGGGATCGGGGAGCAGCGTTCATTGGCGGGTAGTTCCTGGTCTGGGAGGCGGAAGACGTGTCACGCGGAGCTCACCCCCGCTGCCGGAGTTCCCGTTCCTCCCAAGGAACTCATTTTGTGAGTTCCCGCCATCCTCAATTTGAGTTCCCGCCATCCTCAATTTCTGTCAGCAGGTTGCGGATGCGCTTTTCGCTCACCTTGCCTCGGGTGCCCAGGGTTTGGGCGAAGAGGCTTACTCGGAACTCCTGAATCATCCACGCCACATCCATGAGCCGGGGTTCGTCCGGCATCGCTGCAGATAGGCGATCGAGCTCTTCCTCCAGTTGGTGGACTAGCTCCAGGTTGGTTGTGTCGCGGACTGCGTCCTGGGGGAGGCGGTCGATTCGTCGCTCGATGGCCTCTAGGTACCGGCGGACATCGGGGATACGTTCTGAGCCGATGCTGGTCAGAAAGCGCGGGTAGATCAGTGAACCAACCTGGTTGGCGATGTCTGTGATTACCGCCACGTGTCGTTCGTCGTCGAGGCGATTGAAGGCAACCTCTGTGCTCTCGAGTGCCGTCAGCAGGGCAAGCGAGTCTTGGGCAACCGAGGTCACACGAGTGTGGAGCTCATCGCGGGCTCTTGTCAGCAAACGATCAAACCCCACCCCGTCCCAGGCGGGTCCGCCGGCTTCAACAACGATTTCACCGAGGGCACATCCGAGGCAGTCTTCAACCCACTCGGTCTGGTCAGCGTGCGGTCCGGTCCGCAGGGCCTGCTTCGCCTCGGGGGTTAGGAATGGGCGAAGCAGCTTGCCAGGTGACGGGAGGTTGAGCAGCAGCAACCGGATCGTGCCTTGCCACATCGCGGTGTCCTGCTCGGTCGGCGTTGCCAGCAACCTGACTCCTACCGACTCGTCTTCGTCGACGAGGGCGGGGTATGCCTGCATGGCAGGCCCGTCGCCGGCGACCTCGACGACCGTGGGCAACTCTCCGATGCTCCAACTGGTGAGTCCGGTGCGCTCCAAGTCGTGGGATGCGGCCTGCACTACGGATCGGGTCTCCTCCTTGACCAGGTTTTTGAGCTGAGGGAGGTCCGGTCCGGTGGCGATGGGGGTGCCGCTCTCATCGATGATCCGGAAGATGGGCCGCAGGTGGGCAGGGAGTCCATCGAGGTCGAATGCATCGATCGGTATTGGGGTGCCCCCGAGCCTGATCAGTTCGCGGCGCAGCGGGATCAACAGCCCGCCGCCCTCTCTTGGGGAGATCCGATTGAGAACGGTCTGTACCGTGTCCGGAACGGGAGCGAACTGCTTGCGGTAGTTCTTGGGCAGACTGCGGATGAGGGCCGTCACCAGTTCTTCCCGCATCCCGGGCACATGCCATTCGAACACCGCAGGATCGATCCGCACCAAACCTTGCAGCGGGACATCGACAGTTATCCCGTCGGCAGGGCTGGTCGGGTCGAATTCGTATTCGAGAGGAAGATCGAGATCACCGTACTCCCACACCTCCGGATATGCCTCAGGGTCGGGTGCGGCGGCTTCCGGATCGATCAAGTCCGCAAGGCGCAGGTCAAGCAGGTGAGGCTGACTCTCCTTGATATCCCGCCACCACCGATCGAAGTGACGAGTAGTGGTGATGTCATCAGGGATGCGCTCTGAAAAGAACTCCACCAGCGTGTCGTCATCGACGAGGAGATTGGTGCGTCGTTCCCGAGCTTCCATTTCGAGAACCTCGTCGATCCTGTCGTAGTTGTGAGTAGCAAAGCGATGTGTCGTGTCCCACTCACCAGCGACCAGTGCGTGTCTGATGAATAGCTGCCGGGACGCAGCCTGGTCGTACCTACCGAATTGGACTACCCGGTCGGTTTGCAGCGGGATCCCGTAGAGAGTGACTGATTCTTTGGCGACGGCCGAACCACGTTTGGCATCCCACCACGGATCCGAATGGGACCTCTTGACTAGGTGGGCACCGACCTCTTCGGCCCATTCGGGAGGAATACCGACCGCACTGTGAGCCCAGAGACGGCTGGTCTCGACAAGCTCCGCCGCCATCACCCACTCCGGGGCATGCTTGAAGAGCGTCGAACCGGGAGAGATGTAGAACCGGGCACCACGGGCCCCGCGGTACTCGTAGCCATCGGGGTTCTTCTTCCCGATGTTCGACAGCAGCCCCGACAACAGTGACTTGTGGATGGTGTCGACGTCAGCCGGCTTGCGATTGCGATGGAGCTTGAGTTCGTCGGTGATGTCGCGCAGCTGCGAGTGAATGTCTTGCCACTCGCGCACCCGACGGTAGTTGAGGTACTCATCGCGGCAGAGACGACGGAACTGGTTCGAAGTACGTGCCCTGCGTTCGGTTCGGATGTACTCCCAGAGACGGACCCAACCCAGGAAGTCTGACTCCTTGTCCGCAAAACGAGCATGCATCTGATCTGCCTGCTGTTCCTTCTCCAGCGGCCGCTCTCGAGGATCTTGGATCGAGAGAGCCGCCGCGATGACCTCCACCTCGCTGAGGCACATATTGCGATCCGCTTCCAGAACCATGCGGCCGATGCGTACGTCGAGAGGCAGCCGGGCCAGGTTTCTGCCGATCTTGGTGAGGCGCCGGCGCGGGTCTGCCCCTTCGAGGTCGAGCGCACCGACCTCTTCGAGCAGAGCGACACCATCACGGATGCTGCGGGAGTCTGGAGGGTCGAGGAAGGGAAAGGACTCGATGTCGCCAAGGTCGAGTGCCGCCATCTGCAGAATCACCGAGGCGAGTCCTGTCCGCTGGATTTCCGGCTCGGTGAATTCGGGCCGTGAGTTGTAGTCGTCCTCAGAGAAGAGCCTGATGCAGACCCCGGGACCAAGGCGTCCACAGCGCCCGGCCCGCTGATCCGCAGAGGCTTGCGAGATTGCTTCGATGGGCAGTCGCTGCACCTTCGTGCGCCGGCCGTATCGGGAAATACGGGCGGTGCCGGCATCCACGACCGCCCGGATGCCGGGCACGGTCAGCGAAGTCTCGGCGACGTTGGTTGCGAGAACGATTCGCCTTCCGGTGTGCTTCTGGAACACCCGGTTTTGCTCGCCGGCTGAGAGCCTTCCGTAGAGAGGCACGATCTCGGTGTGGCGGAGACCGAGATCCTCGAGCGTATCCGCAGCGTCGCGGATCTCCCGCTCTCCTGAGCAGAACACCAGAATGTCGCCGTCCTTCTCGGTGAACAGTTCGACGACCGCATCGCTGATTCCCTGCGGCTGGTCTCGCGGCTCTGGCTGTGTCGGGTCGTCGAGAGGGCGGTATAGGATTTCAACCGGATAGGTCCTTCCCGAGACTTCAACGATGGGGGCGTCGGAGAAGTGCGCTGAGAACCTCTCGGTGTCAATCGTGGCCGAGGTGATGATCACCTTCAGGTCGGGTCGTTTTGGGAGCAGGTTCTTGAGGTAGCCGAGGAGGAAGTCGATGTTGAGACTGCGCTCGTGGGCCTCATCGATGATGATCGTGTCGTAGCGGCTGAGACGACGGTCGCGATGGACCTCATTGAGAAGGATTCCATCTGTCATCAGTTTGATCATTGTTGTGTCGCCAACTTGATCGGAGAATCGCACCGTGAAGCCGACCAATTCCCCGACGGTGCTTCCTAGTTCCTCTGCGACACGTGTAGCGATAGACCGGGCCGCGATGCGGCGGGGTTGGGTGTGACCGATGAACCCGCCCACCCCTCGTCCCAGCTCGAGGCAGAGCTTTGGCAGTTGTGTGCTCTTTCCGGATCCGGTTTCACCCGCGACGATGACAACCTGGTTGTCCCGGATCGTGTCCAACAGTTCCTGACGGCGGTCGGTGATTGGTAGATCCGCCGGGTACGAGATCTTTGCGGGCCTAGCCGCCTGCTTTGCGGTGACTTTGTCGGCGGCCTTGTCGATTTCGGTCTTGATGCTGGCAAGGACCTTGTTGCGCTTCTCGGGCGCGCTGATCTTTGCTGCACCGCTTATCCGGCGCTGCAGTCGGCGCCGGTCGGTCAGCATCAGCCCGTCACAACGAGCGCGAAGGTCTGTGATACGTATGGTCACAAGAGGTGTGGGTTGCGGGGCCACCATGATGGCAGGTGGAGCAGAGAGTCACGAGCAGGCGGGCGTTCCGCTAGCTTGTTGTGATGTTTGCTTACAACCTCGACCACGTTGCATTGGCGGTTCGCGATCTGGAGACCGCACTCGATGACTACGACCGTCTCTTTGGCGCCAAGGCCATGTACCGAGAGGTGGTTTCCGAACAAGGCGTCGAAGAGGCGATGATCGCGGTCGGCGGGTCGTTTGTTCAACTGCTGCAACCGCTGCATCCCGACACCCCGGTCGGCCGGTTTATCGAGTCGCGGGGGGAAGGCATGCATCACATCGCATTTGCGGTTGCCGATATTGACGCCGCCCTGGCACATCTCAAGGCCGAGGGGTCACGGCTAGTCGATGAGGAGCCCCGGGTCGGCGGTCGGGGAGCCCGGATTGCTTTTGTACACCCGAAAGCGTTCGCAGGGACCCTGGTCGAGCTCGTAGAGTCTTCCTCATGACGCCACGTTTTGAAGTTGTCGGTGGTGCCGGCCATCAGGAGACCGCAGCGATTGCGGCAGCCATTGCCGCGCTTGTCGAGGAAGAGATGACTGCGCTGGCTACGCCGGTCCAGGCACCGCGGCAGAGTCCTTGGGTATTGGCGTGGAGACCCCGCGACGTTCCGACGCCGCTGCCGTCTCATTCATTCGACGCCCGACCCTGGGCAGAGATCGAATCTGCCGACTCGGCTGACCCGCTCGGCTAGGTTGCCGAACCGTCAGTCGGGCCCTGGGCACTCTCGGCCACGACGACCTCGGGATCGGCGTCACTCGGTGCTGCAAGGGCTCCGTCGGGGATGATGCGGGAGAGTCGCATCGAGAACTGGAACGATGCTCCGGTCGGGAATCGGGACGCATACCAAATATCGCCACCCATGGCCCTCGCCAAACGACGGGCAATAGGCAGTCCCAACCCGACACCTTCTGATTCTCGGCCGTGGCCCCTGTCGACTTGCTCGAAGTGCTCGAACACTCGCTCCCAATCTTTCTCGGGGATTCCGGGACCATTGTCCGAAACGGTCACCGTGTAGATGTCGGTCCCCGCTTCACCCTCGATTTGAACCGCATCGCCACCGTATTTTCTGGCATTGTCGAGCAGGTTTCGTAGGATTTGGCCGGTTCTGCCCCTGTCGGCGTCGACAATGACACCGCCCGGCACAGACGCGTTCACGTCTTTCCCCGTATCGGCAAACACCAGCTGGGAAGTGGCGGCGATCTCTCCGGCGAGGTCAAACTCCTGCGGCCGGAGACGTAGCTGGCCCGCTTCGATGCGGGGGATGACGAGGATGTCCTCTACAAGGTTGCTGAGATGGTGGGCTTCTTGTCGCATGATGATGAGGAACTCGTCTATCTCTTCTGGGTCGAGATCGGGCCAATTCGAGCGAAGAGTTTCGGAGAACCCCGCGATGCTGGTGAGCGGAGTACGGAACTCATGGCTGACCATCGAAACGAACTCGTCCTTTAGTTCCACCGCACGCCGTTCGGCGGCGAGTGCCGTCTGGTGACGCAAAGTCGATGCATGGAGTGCCTGGACCGCTCCATACAGAAGTGTCGCAACAATGAGCGAGACCATCGTCACGGTCGCAACGCTGAAGACGAGTTTTCGAGCGTCGGGAATCTGGGGATTCCCGATCGGAGAGAGGAGGCTGACCGGAACGATCACCAGCAAGGCTGCCGCGATGACAGCGGTGGCTTTGGGAATGGGGAGAAGGAGCAGGGCACCGGTGATGATGTAGAGGAAGGTCACCGCCGCGATCAGCTCGGGCTCGCCCTTCAACAGTGCGATAGCACCAACAATCACAACATCGGTCAGGAGCATCGGCACCGCACTGGTGCCACGGGTCCGTCTCCACAGACCATCCGCCGTCAGATAGAGGGCGAGTACGAGAATCCACGGTGCCGGGTCGACCCCTTCGACGATGCCGGAGACAGCGAGGACGCTGATGACTGCACCGAAACCGGCTCGTACCCTGTTGACCCGGGTTCGCACGTCCGTGTATTCGACTGGTGCACGGACTCGGGCGAGTTCGGATGTACTCAAGATCGAAGTCCCACTCGTTCTGTCGTCAGTCGCCGGCCCCCTTGAGGACCCCATTGCCTTGCGTGGTCCTTGGAACCAACTTGGGCTGTCGAACGGTCTCCTCTTCACCGCAGCCTACGCCATTGTGCTTGGCATGCCGCGCTCAGTGTTTATCGTCTCTGCTCTAGCTGTTCCAAAGCAACATCTGGGACGGCCAGATCGCCCGTACCGGTCCCGATCGACAGATGAGGTTTGTACTTGCCGTGATAGTCGGAGCCACCGGTGGCCACGATGCCCAATTCATTGCAGATTTCTGCGATGCGTGCTCGCATCGCCGGGTTGTATTCCCCGTAGTACGCCTCGATGCCGCCAAGACCACAGTCGACCAACTCCCGAAAACCGGAGGAGAATTCCTCGGCGCTGAGATTGAGGGTGTGGGGGTGGGCAATCACGGGCACGGCATCGGAAGCGCGACTGAGAGATATCGCCTGTTTGGCAGATAGGCGCCGGCGCGGGGTGTAGGCCGGTCGTCCCGCGCCGAGATATCGTTCGAACGCCTCGGGGACATTCTCGACGTAGCCTTTCTGGATCATCACTCCCGCAAAATGTGGCCGACCAACGACGCCACCACCAGCCTCGGCTTCCACCTCCTCGATCGTCATGTCGAAACCCTGCGCCCGCAGCTTCTCGGCGATCTCGAGGTTGCGTTGGTGCCGGGAATCCCGTAGCTCGTCCAAGCGGTCCTGGAGGGGTCCACCGCCCGGGTCGAGGAAGTAGACCAGCATGTGCATGGTCTGGTCATTCCACGTCACCGACAGTTCGGTGCCGCCGACAAAGCGGAGACCGGACGATTTCGCCAACGCGGCAGCCTCATGTATCCCCTGCAGCGTGTCATGGTCGGTGAGGGCGATCCCACTGAGACCGACTGCGACGGCTCCGGCAACGATCTCGGCCGGTGTGTCGGAGCCATCGGAACAAGTGCTGTGCAGGTGGAGATCGACTGCCATCAGTTCGTGCAGTTCGGAGAGATAGGGTTATCCCCAGACGATATTGGCAAGAAGAACGAGAACTACGCCGACCGCAACCCACACGGCAACTCGCTTTGCGGTGGCCAGGGCCTTTTGCTTGCGGACGGTCTTGTTGACTTCTTCTTGTTTGGCTGCGCGGTTGAGACGCTGCCGTTCACGTTTATCGGACGCCATGACGCAGGATCCTACCAGTGCGATCAGAGCGAAAGCTGATGCTGAGCCTGATTAGGGACCTACGACGATTCGCTCGATGTACAACGTTTCGAGAGGTACGCTGACCTCGCCAAACCTGTTGGGACCGAGCGGAACCGCAGCGATTCGATCAAGCGTTTCGAACCCGTCCACCACATTCCCGAAGTAGCTGAAGTCGTTGTTGAGGCCGGCGTCAGCGAGAAGGATGAAGAACTGTGACCCGGAGGTGTCGGGTCCGCGGTTCGCCATGGCGAGCACCCCGCGTTCGTAAAGGAAGTCCGCCGCGGGGAGCTCATCCTTGATCGTGTAGCCGGGGCCCTGGGTGCCGGTGGCGGTTGGGTCCCCAGCCTGGACGACGAATCCGGGAGACACGCGGTGCGAGACGCCTCCGTCGAAGTAGCCCTGGCGTGCCAGGAACACGAAGGAGTTGACCGTGTCTGGTGCAATACCCGGGTCGAGCTCGACAACGATGTCGCCACACGAAGTGACGATGGTTGCCTGGATTGGAGCGGTCAGACCCTGATCCTCCGGCGCATCGAACGTCATCGGAGTGAGCAGAGTGGGGGCATCTGCCCCACACGCAGCTGGCTGAGCAACAAACCCGGCGTAGTCGGACGGTGGCCGAACCGGGAGGGTGATCTCAGGCAGAGTGTCGGTTGTGGTGGTTTCAGCCGATGCAGCTGATGTAGTCGTTGTATCCGCAACACCTGCAGCGGTGTCTTCGGAACCTCCGCATGAAGCGAGCAGAACGGCGATGGCTATTGCGGCGAGAAATGTGTGAGTTCTTGTTGATGACATGCGGAGGGATGGTAATTCCGCCGCAGACATACGGCGGTACACTCGCCCGATGGCAATCGTTGTGCAGAAATATGGTGGGACTTCCGTCGCCGACGCGGAACGGATCAAGGCGGTTGCGGCACGCGCCGTCGCCACCCATAGGTCGGGAAATGATGTGGTCGTCGTTGTGTCGGCGATGGGCAAGAGCACTGACGAACTGATCGTGCTTGCGTCCGAAGTCACCGACCAGGCGCACCCTCGTGAGATGGACATGCTGCTCACGTCGGGGGAGCGGATATCGATGGCGCTGGTGGCTATGGCCATCGAGGACCACGACATCGGATCGATGAGTCTCACCGGCTCGCAGGCGGGGATCCTCACAACCGAGGAACACGGCCATGCTGAGATCATCGGTATCCGGGGAGATCGAGTGCGCGAAGGCCTTGCCGAAGGCAAGATTGTCATCGTTGCCGGCTTCCAAGGGTTTAGCCCCGAGACGCGGGATGTGACCACGCTCGGGCGTGGCGGATCTGATGCAACAGCAGTGGCACTGGCGGCCACGCTTGGGGCCGAGGTGTGCGAGATCTACACAGACGTTGATGGGGTATTCACCGCCGACCCCCGTCTTGTCCCCAACGCAGCCAAGCTCGATGAGATTTCATTTGAAGAGATGCTGGAGATGGCTGCGGCCGGTGCCGGTGTCTTGATGGCCCGCTCTGTTGAGTTCGGGCGTCGCTACAACATTCCGATACACGTTCGTTCCTCTTTCCACGGAGGAGTGGGTACGTGGGTCAAGGAGGAAACTATGGAAGAAGCGATCATCCGCGGCGTGGCCCACGACGTCTCGGAGGCGAAGGTCACGGTCCATGGTGTCCCTGACTCCCCTGGCCTTGCCGCTCAATTGTTTGAACCGTTGGCTGAATCGGGGCTCACAGTCGACATGATCGTGCAGAACGTGTCTCGTGAGGGGGTCACCGATATCAGTTTCACGGTTCCGCGCACCGATCTCGACATGGCGGAGAAGGTCGCCAAGAACACCGCCGACATCATCGGAGCCGACGGTGTTGAAGTCGATCACAACATCGCCAAGGTCTCGCTGGTTGGTGCGGGTATGAAGGACGAGCTAGGTATCGCGGGGAAGATGTTCCGGGTGCTTGCCGAGCACAAAGTCAACATCGACATGATCAGTACGTCACCAATTCGCATATCCTGTGTCGTTCGAGGCGATGACGTATCGGCCGCCGTCCAGGGATTGCACGATGCGTTTGCGCTGGGGAGTGACGAGGAGCGTGCAGACGATGAGTAAACGAACTGCGATTGTTGGAGCAACCGGTGCGGTCGGAACCACCATGCTTTCGATTCTCGAGGAGCGGGACTTTCCCGCCTCCGATCTGCGGCTGATGGCTTCGAGCCGTTCCGCCGGCAGGGTCATCCCGACGAAGTGGGGTGACATCACGATCGAGGACCTGGCCACCGCCGACCCGGCCGGGATCGACGTCGCCTTGTTCTCCGCCGGCGGAAGCCGTTCCGCCGAATATGCACCAAAGTTTGCTGCTGCCGGCGCCGTCGTGGTTGACAACTCGTCTGCCTTCCGGATGGACGACGCGGTTCCCCTCGTTGTCGCCGAAGTCAACGATGCCGCCATCAAGTCGCATCAAGGAATCGTTGCCAACCCCAACTGCACCACGATGGTTGTGATGATGGCGGCCGGTCCGCTCCATCGCGCTGCGGGTCTGCGAGCGATGGCGGCGACGTCGTACCAGTCGGTGTCCGGCTCGGGACAGACCGGCATGGATGTGCTCACCCACGAGATTGACGTTCTCGGCAAGGATCGGGAGGCTCTGGCCACCGGTGGTTGGTCCGACCCGATCAGCGACTTGTACAGCCGACCGATCGGTTTCAACGTGCTTGCCCATGCCGGAGGGTTCACCGAACAGGGTTACACCGACGAAGAGTGGAAGCTTGTCAACGAGACCCGCAAGATTCTCGATGTGCAGGATGCCAAGGTTGAGCCATTCTGCGTAAGGGTGCCGGTCATGGTCGGTCACGGGATCGCCGCAACGATGTTCTTCGATCGCCCCGTCGCCATTGCAGAGGCCAAAGAGATCCTGGCCGACGCCCCAGGGGCGCAACTTTGGGATGACTCCAAGGTGCCAACACCGCTGGATTCGGCGGGCATCGACGACGTTCTCATCGGCAGAGTCAGGCCAACGGTCGGCGAGGAGGGTGGAATCAGCTTGTGGGCGGTTGGTGACAACCTTCGCAAGGGTGCCGCACTCAACGCCGTCCAGCTGGCTGAGCTGCTGTAACGCCCCGAATTGCAGCCATCGAGATAAGCGCAAAGGCGGCGATCTCGCCTGCGAAGAACGAATAGGCAGTGCGCAGTAGCGGCTCGGCGTCCGAGGCGGCCAGAACGGCCGCGGCGGCGACTGCTGCGGCGAGCCAGCCAAAGGCAATGTCACGAGTGCGTCCGCGCGCAATGAGGATCTGGCTGATAAAGAGGATCGTCAATGCGGCTACGGCACCGGTGCCTCCCAGACCGGCAACCAGTGCTGTGGGGCGGAACTCGGCGCCGTACAGCGTTTCGATCAAGATCGGCAAGATGAAGTAGCTGCCCACCCCGGCCAACGCGGCAGCCCCGATCCCGATGGCGGCCAGCCGCGTTGCCCAATCGTGGAGCAAGTGTGCCTTCCCATCGCTGAGCGCGGTCGCCATGGCGGCGAGGAAACGTGTTGCCAATCCATAGGAGGCAGTGATCGGTCCTCGCAGCAGAGTGAACGTAATGAAGTACACACTGACTTCGGCTGGGGTCCCGCCGACGAGGCTGACCACAAGCGGGCCGCCGGCCAGGATGAGCTGTGAGAGCGCCGACGCCACAACAAGCAGCTGGAGGAGTGCCGCTGAATCCGGGAGTTGCGTTTCAACGTCGGTGTGTTTCCGAACGAGGTAGGGACGAACCAGCAAGATTGTGAGCGGTGCGGCCGCAATAGCGGCTCCAAACCACGCGGCCCCGGTTCCGAGAACGGCAAAAACAACGCCGAGTCCGGTCAGAGTGACTGCCTCAAACATCATCGAGATGCCATATGCGGCGAAGCGACGGCGACCCGCCATCGTGCCGCGGCCCAGGGTCATGACAGCGCGGCCCACCATCAGCAGGGCCATCACGGCAATGAATGCCACGTTGCCCTCAAAGAAGCGATCGACCGCGAGCGCGGCGACGGCTATCCCTGCTGCTGAGCCCATACCGAGGGCGATTGCGATCTGACGTCGCGTCTCGGCAGGGAGTACGTCACCGCCGCTCAGCGTCACGGTGCGTGTCGTCAGTTGCTCAACCGGCAGCATCACGATCGTGTGCACCAGAAACCCGATGGTCCACAGTGCGGCGACAGGTGCAAAGCCTTCAGCGCCAAGAGCCCGGCCCCCGATGACCTGTAGCGCATAGGCGCCCAGGGACGCGACCAGCGCACCAAGCGCGATCATCCACGTGCCGTCGGAGCCGCGCGCAATACCGGAAAAGGACCCTCTACCCATGTGCCGACATTAACGCACAACCAGCCGGGGCTTATGTCCACGCGCACCTATGCCGATAGTGAGGTACGGTAGTTACAGCTGTGTGAGGACGACATGAATACGAAAACCTCAATCATCATTGAGCGCCCAATCGATGAGGTCTTTGCCTACGTGAGCAACGTAGAGAACATGTCGCGATGGGTATCCGGTGTCGACCGGGTTCGGCTGCTGTCAGACAAGGTGAAGGCCGGGGCCACGTTTAGTGCCGAGTACGCCGAGGGGATCCGCAAGGCGGCCATCGGCTTCAGGGTTGTCGAATTCGAACCGCCCACCCGTTTTGTGACGAAGTCCGAACGCGGACCATTCTCGTTCCCTTTCCGGGGCACGCTCGAGTTGCGTGCCGTCGGTGACACCACCGAAGTAACGAACAACGTCGAAACCGGTCCGGAGAGCGCCGCGGTCCGGCTGGCGAACATCTTGATGGGACCGTTGCTGCAGCGGGGAGTTCGTCGTCGTCTTCAGGAAGAGCTGCAGGCCTTGCGGGCAAGCATGACTCGCTCCCACTAGCGCCAAGCCCGATAACAAGAAGAGGCCGGCAATTGCTTGCCGGCCTCTGGTCGGGACGGCCGGATTTGAACCGGCGACCTCATCGTCCCGAACGATGCGCGCTACCAAGCTGCGCTACGTCCCGAGTGGGGAGATTGTAGCCAGACCGCAGAGCTGCGAATAGCCGACGGGCTGGTCTAGAGCTTCTCGATGCGAATCCGATCGATGCGGTTGCGATCCATACGCATCACCAGCATGCGATAACCGTCGACCGTCAACTGGTGACCGTCGGCAGGGATGTGGCCTGCCAATGCCAGGAACAAGCCCCCTACCGTCGAATAGGGCCCTTCGGGAAACGGGTGTTCCAGCGTCTCCTCCAGGTCGTCCATGGCGAGCCTACCGTCGGCCATCCATCGCCCCGGCCCGATCTGGACCACCGACGGCACGCCGGGGTCGTATTCGTCCTGAAGTTCGCCGACGAGTTCTGAGACCAGGTCCTTAGTGGTCACGATGCCCTCGATCCCGCCATGCTCGTCGAGAACCAAGCCGAGGGTGAAGCGACGGCTGCGCATGTCTTGGAGCACCGAGAGGATCGGAGTTGATTCGGGAACAAAGATCGGTTTGCGAATCAGGGCCGCTATCTCCGCAGCGGTCGGATCACTCCCGAGTCGAAATACATCCTTCACATAGAGGATGCCGACGAGGTCGTCGAGATCGCCACCGGTAACCGGGAACCGTGAGTGTGCTGCGCTGGTTACCGCTTCGCGGACCATCTCGAACGTGATGGGGTTGCCCAGGGTGACGATATCCACGCGGGGGGTCATAACATCGCGGACCGGCCGGTCGGCAAGCGTGAAGAGCGAATCGATGATCTCGCGTTCGGCTGCCTCGATCTCACCGCCGGCGGCACTCAGTTCTGCGAGGGCCTTGATGTCGGCCTCGGTGACGCCACGATCGTCGTCGTCCATCTTGACACGGAACAGCCGGAGGAGGCCACGGGTCACGGCGGTGAACAGCCGCGCGATGGGGCTGAGCACGAGAGAGAGACGCCAGATCGTTGGAGCGACGGCAAGCGAGAATCGTTCCGGATAGCGAGCAGCGAGGGTCTTTGGTGTGATCTCGCCAAAGATCAGCACGACGATGGTGACCACAAGTGTTGAGAGCCAGGGACCCCATTGCTTACCGATGAGCGAGATGAACAACGTGGTGGCGACGGCCGCCCCGAGGATGTTGACCAGGTTGTTGGCCACTAGGAGCGTCGAAAGCAGTCGCTCCGGATCGGCCACTAGTTGGGCAACACGTTTGCCGCGTCGGCCAAGCGTCGAGACCTGGTGCACTCGCTCCCTGCCGATGCCGATGAGGGCCGTCTCCGAGCCCGAGAAGAACCCGGAACCGACGGTGCAGAACGCCAAGATGGCGATGTAGACGGCGGTTGTTGCTGTCATGCGCTAGTTGGCGATAGCGTGCTGGACTGCGGTTCGCAGCTCGTGGGCGGTGAATGGCTTGGTGACCCAGGCAGCCACTCCGGCACGTTTGGCGAGAAAGCCGTCGGCGGCGCGATCGAGCAGCATCACGACGGGGACCTCGTTGCGATCGGCGAGACCAGCCTGCTGGTGGAGCTCACGGGCGACCGCCATGCCACCCATGCTTGCCATCTGGAGGTCGACCACCACGGCAGCCGGCTCCTCTGCGACGACGACCTCGAGCGCGGTAGTCGGGTCGGCGTGGTCGATGAGGGTGTAATCCGGTTCGTTGAGAGCGGCATGGACCTCGTTGCGGGCCCAGGCTTCGTCAGCGATGACGATGATTCGTGATGCCATGGCGGGAAGAGTAGCGCACGACAGGGTCGGATCGACAGCTGAGCGCGGTACCATGCGGCCCCGTGTTGCGACGTTTGACCCTCTTTTTCCTTGTTCTTGGCGCTGTGCTGACTCTGGTTCCTGCGAGTGCGCAGGAGACCGGCTTGGGTCCGGTTGTGGTCGCCGATGTGCGCGGTCCGCTTGACCAGCGGGCTCTCGATTTCCTGGTTGGAGCAATCCGGACCGATGATGCCCAGTTGGTAGTTCTCAAGATCGACAACCCTGGAATTGCCTCTGGTGACCAAACGGCGCTGCAGGTCGCTATACGGACGTCTGCGACACCGGTGGTGGCTTGGGTGGGTCCTGAGGGCGCAGTGGCCTACGGCGAGGTCGCCAAGCTCCTCGATCAAGTGCATGTCGTTGGGGGTGCTCCGGGCGCTCGGATTGGCTATGCCGATCCGGACACCGAATTGGCCGTCAACTACGCAGAACTGAACACCCAATACAGCGAGTTCCGTGATGGAGAAGTCATCGTTGGCGAGACACTGTCCGGCCCCATTGCCGACGAGATGGTCGTTCAGCCCACCATCGGACAGTTCATCGCGGCTCTCGACGGAATGGATGTTGGGACAAACCTCGGCAACGTGCGTCTCGAGACGGCGACCGAGACCACGCTGGAGGACGGGACAACGGCCACCGTGTCCTCGGTGGATGTTCGTTTCCTCAAGCCGACGCTCTTGAC
>JAAETI010000748.1 GCA_024228555.1 bacterium
CACTTGGCCGGCGCCTGTCGGAAGCGTGGTCGGCTTGGGTCGGAATCGGTGGTCGCCTTGCTCCGGACCCGCTTGAGTGAGCCGATTGGGGTCGTCCTCGCGACCCGGTATCCTGGCCTCCCAAAGGAGGACACGATGCCAGCGAGGAGACTACCGATGCGAAAGACGCGAGAGATTCTCAGACTGCTGTGGCACTTGGGTTTTGGTGTGCGCAAGACGGCGCGCGCTTGCAAGTCCAGCCACGCGACCGTGGTGGAGTACCGGATCCGAGCCGAGGAGGCCGGGCTGGGCTGGGCGCAGGTGGAGAAGATGGACGAGGCGAGGCTTGAGCAGGAGCTGTTCCCTGCCACGGCGTCACCGCCGCCGCGACCGCTTCCGGAGTGGAGCGAGATTCATCTCGAGCTGAAGAAGCCCGGGGTGACGCTGCAGCTGTTGTGGGACGAGTACAAAGTTGCGTACCCCGAGGACGGGTACCAGTACAGCCGCTTCTGCGAGCTGTACGCTCAGTGGCGCGGCCGGGTAGACCTGAGTATGCGCCAGCAGCACAAGGCTGGTGAGAAGCTGTTCGTGGACTACTGCGGTCAGACGGTGCCGATCACCGACCCGTCGACCGGCGAGACCCACGAGGCGCAGATCTTCGTCGCGGTGCTGGGCGCGAGTAACTACACCTATGCCGAAGCCACACGCAGCCAGAAACTGCCGGACTGGATCGGTTCGCACGTGCGCACCTTCGAGTTCCTCGGCGGCGTGACGGAGGTGGTGGTCCCCGACAACCTGAAGTCGGGGGTGGACAAACCCTGTCGCTACGAGCCGGACCTGAACCGAACCTACCAGGAGCTGGCGACCCACTACTCCACGGCGGTGATCCCGGCTCGGGTGCGCAAGCCGAAGGATAAAGCGAAGGTGGAGGTCGGGGTCCAGATCGTAGAGCGTTGGATCCTGGCGTGCCTTCGCCACCGTCAGTTCTTCTCGTTGAGCGAGCTGAACACGGCGATCCAAGAGTTACTGGAGCGACTCAACGACAAACCGTTCCGTAAGCTACCGGGCAGCCGCCGCTCGCAATTCGAGGCGCTGGATCGGCCGGCTTTGAAGCCCTTGCCGTCGGCGAGCTTCGAGTACGCGGACTGGGACAAGGGCCGCGTGGGGCCGGACTACCACCTCAAGGTCGAGGACCACTTCTACAGCGTGCCCTACCAGCTCGTGGGCCTGGAGCTGGACGTTCGTGTCACCGCCAGTGCTGTGGAGTGCCTGCACCGTGGCAAGCGGGTCGCTTGCCATGTGCGCAGCTACGTGCCAGG
>JAAETI010000749.1 GCA_024228555.1 bacterium
CAACACCGCGCCACCAGGAGACACGACAGGGCCGAAACTCCCGGGCAACACCGCCGCCCCGCCGGGAGACGCTGCTAGATCTGCCAGGTCGTGGATAGGAGGGTGGTCAGGTGGTCGAGATCAGCCATGCCGGCCATCTCACGGATGCTGTGCATGGCCAGTTGGGGGACACCGATATCGACTGTCGAGACTCCCAACCTGGCCGCTGTGATCGGTCCGATAGTGGAACCACAAGGCAGATCGTTGCGGTGGACGTAGTACTGGAGTGGAACGTCGGCCTGCTTGGCCGCCCCGACGATGAATGCCTCACTGGTCGCGTCGGTTGCATAGCGCTGATTTGCATTGCGCTTGATCACGATCCCGCCATTGACACTGATCTGATGAGAGGGTTCGTGCTTGTCGACATAGTTCGGGTTGGTGGCATGGGCTCCGTCGACCGAGATCACCATCGACTGGGTCAGCGAGGCAAGGTATTCGGCCCTCCCCTGACCCTGGGCGGTTCCGATCCGCTCCAGGACCGAGCCGAGCATCGGCCCTCCGGCACCCGTCGCG
>JAAETI010000750.1 GCA_024228555.1 bacterium
CCGCACGTTGACATCCTCGTGTGGAACACCACCGATCAGACCAGGAAGCTCACTGCTCGCTTCTTGTATGCGGCCAACGGCGGTGCGATCCCTATCTACGACGAGGTCCTGCTCAACCCAGGGGAGTACCTGCACCTCTACAACATCCCAGTTCCCGACACCGTCCACGAAATCCGCTTGAGCAAGGACAACACCAACGATCCCCAAATGGCGTGGTCGGTCAACTTCTACGATCACCCCCACAGCACCGATCGCCCCGGTTGGGAAGGGTTCAGCTGGCTCACCCTTCTGGGGCAAGGTCCCCTCCAGCGACAGGCGGCGTCGGCCAGCGCCGTCGGGACTGCCGCTCCTTGATCCGCCGGCTAGCCCACCTATTGGACTCGACGAGAATGAGGTATGAATGGTGAAGCAGGGACTTGCGGTTCTGACGTTCTTGATCGCGGCGGTGGCGGCCATGCCACAGGCGTCGGCCGAAGGACCGGAGATAGTGGTTGGCATTGCGGGGCCGACGAGTCATGCGACCACCGACTTCGTCAGTCCGTGCCCAGAGATGTACGACTCGATCTACCGGCTCTACCGGGCCTACTTCTTGCGTGAGCCCGACCAGGCGGGCTGGAACTACTGGACAGTCGAGTACGGGGGCAAACACAACAGCAACCTCGAGGTGGTCTCGGATTCCTTCGCCATTTCCGATGAGTTCCAGGCCCGCTACGGGGGCCTCGACAATCAGC
>JAAETI010000751.1 GCA_024228555.1 bacterium
AGAAGGCCGACTTCCCTGGGGCGAGACAGCACAACATGTCGAAGCCCTGTGGTTCGGGGGATACGGTAAATGGCGCGGTTGTGCAGCGACAGTACATGCCCTTATCCGGGGAGATCTGCTCGGCGAGCGGCCGGAATCGGCCATGGGAGCCGGACTGAGGCCCAGGTCGAAAGGCCTGGACTGGCCACCGGACCCTACAGCCCCGGCAGCGCGACAGGGGGCAACCCTTGGCGTGATCGAGCAGAAGTCAGCAGACGGCATAGTAGGTACTCTACCGCACCGCGGTCGGGTGCCGAAGGCCAGAACATGATGAGACAAGGAGGAGCCGTGGAGAGCTCGCATTCGGCGATGAGTCCGCCTGGAGGAGCCGGGATGCGGCGTGCGTCCACGCAGCCAGCCTTGCACGAGAGTCTGATGGGACGGGTGATGGACCGAAACAACCTGCGCCGTGCCTGGCAACAGGTGAAGGACAACCGGGGAGCCCCCGGCGTCGATGGCATGACCGTCGACGACTTCGTGCCCTTCGCGCGGGAGCATTGGCCCGCCATCCGTCGAGCCTTGCTGGACGGCAGCTACTCGCCGCAGCCCGTGCGGCGCGTAGAGATCCCCAAGCCTTTGGGCCGAGGGGTTCGTCTGCTCGGGATACCGACCGTTCTCGATCGGTTGATCGCGCAAGCCATCCAGCAGGTCCTCACGCCGATCTTCGATCCGGACTTCTCCGAGTCGAGCTTCGGCTTTCGTCCCGGACGCGGAGCGCACGGAGCACTCCGGCAGGTTCAGCGCTGGGCCGGCGAGGGC
>JAAETI010000752.1 GCA_024228555.1 bacterium
AAACGAAGAAGGCCCTAGGAAGATCGCGGAACTCCCTGTACATGATCGACAACCATTCGTTGGAGCCCGTGGCTGGCGGTCCTGGACGGGCGACTCTGCGAGGTCTCGTTTCCGATCACTCATACCGCTCTAGGACGCCGGTTGTGCGTGCTCGTCTCTGGTGCCGACTTATCCTCGTCGCATGGACGTTGAAGGCTCGCTCGCGGAGATCCTGGAACTCGGAGCTGAGTGGATCGCCGACTGTGGTGAGGTCTTCGCTGTCGCACGATACTCCAGGGCCGCCGGGGCAAGAGACTACGAGCTGTTCGACGATGCGACTGCGTTGCGAGCCTGGGCCTCAGCACTCCTTCCCGACACCAATCTGCTGCTACTCAAGGAATACGAGCTCAGCTTGCGAGGTCCCGCCAACACGGTCCGCGCTCGAATCCCCGACGAGGCAGAAGTTGAGTGGCTGATCATCATCGCAAGACCCAACTGGGGCAGTCGAAGTACCTCATTCGAGTGCTGGGGGACGTCCGAGGTGCTGGAACACCTGGCCGACTACGACGACAAGGAGTATGTGTCTGCAGGTCGCATGCCTGGATGGAATCCCGCCGTTGCCGAACATGCTCCCGACACGCTGTCAGCGGTCGTTCCGAGATCGGACGGAAGCACACACAGAGGCGTCTACTGAGGCCCCCCGTTACGGTCGGTGCAATATGGGGTCAGGTAGCGTTTCAGGCGAGGCTGAGTCTGGTGTCGAGGTCGAGGGTGAATTCTCCGTAGGGGTTGACATGGCTGTAGGTGGATCGTTTCGGGGCCCGAGGAGGAACTGCGCAGGATCCTGCATAGGACTGTGGCTATTGGCTGGTTCTGAGAGGCTGTGAGGAGGATCGGTGGGATCCTGAACGCTACGGGTGGTTTTCGTTGGCGGTCAGCCTCGGCCCGCACGGGATTATCGGACGCTGGGACCACGGCATCCCTGCCGGTTACGAGCGCCACTTCGACATCGGCTCGGGCAGCTAGGCGCCTGGTGGTGTCGCGCTCCCGACGGTGGTGCCATCGTCGGTGGATGTAGCCTCGGTTCGTGATCGATCTAGGTCGTGGGGGATGTTTGTTGGCGAGTCGCTCTTGCCTGCTCGGAGTTGTCCTGGGGGGATTGGTGATGGCTGGGACCGCGTGTAGCAGCGGTGCGCCTGAGACGGGCTCACCCCGAATCCTGGCCGTCGAGAATGAAGACGCTAACCCAACGCAGGGCGAGGGCGAGGGCGAGGGCGAGGGCGAGGGCAGCAGCGAGGGCGAGGGCAGCAGCGAGGGCGAGCCAATCGTAGGTGTGCTCGATGATCCGACTACCGCGTTGCGGACTGCGCTGGATACGCCGCTGATCGAGTACTTCGAACGCGCCCGCTTCGCGTTGTTGGACCCCACCCACGACAACGCTCCTTCGGGGGACCCGCCCCCGGTCGTTGAGGGCGTGGTCGATCTGGTGACCGATGTTCGGCTGTGGACCGTCGATGGCAAGCCCGACCTCTACCTCGACGAGACCCACGAACACTGGCTCGCGGAGAAGTATGGCATCGAGTACTGGGAGGAATATGACCGGCAAGCGGGAGAAG
>JAAETI010000753.1 GCA_024228555.1 bacterium
CGGTTGGGGTGATCACGGTGCTCAATGGCCTGTTCTGGCCAATTGTCGCCCGCTTCGCCACCCGGCTGATCGTGTGGACGCTGGGCATCTTCGGCCTCATTGCCAATGGTTTCATCCTGCTTCTTGCGGACAAGCTGGCTCCCGGATTCCATATCGATTCGCTGGCGACGGCCATCCTCGCCTCTTTCTGCATGACGGCCGTGGCCACGGTCACTGGGAGCCTCATGGCCATTGACGATGATGTCGTCTGGCGCCGGAACCTGATCCGACGAATGGTCAACCGGCTCGAGCCACCCGAGCCCACCGAGGTCCCCGGCATCCTGTTCCTCCAGATCGACGGCCTATCCGAGTCGGTCCTGCGTCGGGCAGTGGGTGAGGGGTACATGCCAACTATGGCTCGATGGGTTCGATCCGGAACACACCATGTTGTGGGGTGGGAGTGCGACCTGTCCTCGCAGACCGGCGCCAGCCAGGCTGGCATCCTTCATGGGAACAACACCGACCTGCCAGCCTTTCGGTGGTAC
>JAAETI010000754.1 GCA_024228555.1 bacterium
TAGGCGGGCGTATTCCTGGATAATGGAGATCCCCGTGCGCCCGTAGCGGCCATAGACCATCAGGTGGATGGCGCCGGCTGGGGTCAAGACGTTGGCCAACGCCTCCAGGCCCTCCTCGGGGCAGGCAAGGTGGTGGAGAACACCGGTGCATACCACCTGATCGAATGACTCATCGAGATGTGCGACTTGTTCTACTGGGAGCACTCGCAGCTCGAGGTTGGAAAGGCCGTGTTGGCGGGCTAGACGTCGATTGTGCTCAAGGCTGGGCTCGCTGAGATCGATCCCGACCACTCGAGCTCGGGGGTAGCGAACGGCGTACTTGGCGGCCTGTGATGTCCCACACCCCGCGACCAGAATCGCATGGTCCTCGCGGTAGCGAGGCGTTGGCCAGAGTCGGAAGTGCTCCACTCGACGGCACTGCGAATCCTGCCAGGCCTCTCTATAGGAGGTCAGATCCGAGGTCGGTGGCGGATACGGATGCTGTTCGTAGAACCCAGTGACGA
>JAAETI010000755.1 GCA_024228555.1 bacterium
ATTGGCCAGGCTCTTTTCCTGGCGCACGCGCCGCTCTTCGAGGGCCAGGCGATAGAGGACCTCGGCCACGGGGGAGGCGGTTTTCTCGGCCCGCTCCAGTTCTTTGTCGAGCGTCTCGACCATCCCCTGGAGGTGCAGTTGCTGCAGGATCTCTCGGAGTTTCTCACGCATGGCGGCTATCTGTGGTCGGAGGCGATGGGCCGTGGCGAGTTAAAACTCAGGCCCCTCGTCGTCCGGGTCGATGTGAAAGAAGTCGCCCGCCACCCGTTCCAGGATGAGATGTTCCAGACGGTGCAGGTCGTACAGGCCATATTGCAGGGCCGTTTCGACGGCGGCCACAAAGGCCTGTCGGGGATAGGTTCGGCGCATAGCCAGCAAGCGGCGCAGGCGCGACACCCCGCGCCCGGGGCTGCGTTTTTTCAAGCCGCTGACATAACGATCCAGCAGCTCGGACTCTCCGCGCAGTTGCCGCTCCTCACTGGAGGGCCCCTGATAGGCTTGGCGCCTTTTTGGCCTGTGATGCGCCTTCAGCGTACTCTGCGCATCGCGTTTGCCCACCAGCCGGGGATGTTCGGCCACCTCCCGGTGACGAAACAGCACCTTCACCTGGTCCGGATATTTATACACCTCGAGCTGTTTTCCGATCAGTCGCTCGGGTACGGAATATCTGTTGGTATCGAGGTAGATGTACCCCTCCACATCC
>JAAETI010000756.1 GCA_024228555.1 bacterium
GTGGATCGGGGACGGTCCGAAGAGAAGAGGTTGTCGGCGGTGGTCATCCAGGCTCATCACGGTTCTCCGTCTCTTGCTGACAAGCTGTTCAGTATAGTATACGATTATTCGAATGTCGACGGTCGATGAGGTGGAGACGCTCGTGACGGGGGCCATGTTGCGGGGTGAACTGGAGCCCGGAGCCTGGCTTCGCCAGGATGAACTGGCACGACGGTTCGGGGTGAGCAAGATCCCAGTGAGAGAGGCGCTCCAACGGTTGGCGGCGTTCGGGTTGCTTCGCTTCGAGGCCAACCGGGGTGCGGTCATACCCCGACTCACCGCCGATGATGCGGAAGAGATCTACGCCCTTCGTCGCAGCATCGAACCACAGCTCCTGAAGCGCGCATTGCCCAAGCTGTCGATCGTCGATCTCGCCGAGGCAGAACTCGCGCTGCGATCTGGCGACTTGGTCCCAACGGAGGCCAACTGGTCGTTCCATCGAGCGTTGTACCAATCCTCAGGGTGGGATCGCGGCCTGCGCATTGTCGAGCTCCTCCACGCCGCGGTGGCACCCTATGTCATCTTGTACACAGAAGGTCTCGGGAGTGCTCCAAGATCCGATGCCGAACACGCAGACATCCTCGACGCTTGCCGGCACAGCGATCCCAACGCGGTGACGATGCTGCTGAGGCATCTAGACGGTGCGTCAAATGCGCTGGAGCGATTCCTCCGAGACCATCCTTCTTCGAGCTGAGCACCACCTGAAACGCCCACA
>JAAETI010000757.1 GCA_024228555.1 bacterium
GAGTACCGTTTGCCCCGGGAAGTGCTGCGCGAAGACGTGGCGCGCCTCTTGGCCTTCGGCCCGGAATTCGAGGGAGGACGCCGCTTGGGCACAAACCTACACCTGGATACCCTGGTCGACGAATACGACGGCGTTTTGCTAGCCATAGGCGCTGGGCATTCCCTCGGCTTGGACATTCCAGGCGAAGGCCCCGAGCAAATCGGAGCCCTTGATTATCTGCGCGACCGTCCCGCCCTAGAAAAGGGCAACTCCGATTGCGTGGTCATCGGCGGCGGAAATTCAGCCATCGATGCCGCCCGTGTTCTCTTGCGCAGCGGCGCGGATAGCGTGACGCTGATCTGCCTGGAGACCCGCGATCACATGCCCGCGATCGCCAGTGAAGTCAGCGAAGCTGAAGCGGAAGGCGTGATCCTGCGCTGCGGCATGAGCGTGGTGGAGACGGTCGAAAACGGCGTGCACGCCGTGCACGTGACCAGCGAAGACCCAGCCAGTCGGAATCCCGCAGACTTTGCTGCGACCGATGGGGATATCTTCTTCGTGAAAGCTGCCCGAGTGGTGCTCGCGATCGGCCAACGTCCTGACCGTGTTGCCCTGGGCGAAGACCTGGGCTGGGAGGGTCCCTGGTTGGGCGCGGATGCGACCACCGGACGCACCTCCCTCTCCAACGTATTCGCCGCCGGCGATTTGATCGGTGGAATGGGCACGGTGACCGGTGCCATGGCCGCGGGACGCCGGGCCGCTTGGGGACTCGACGTGGAGCTGCGCGGCGCCGAGCAAGCCAACCTGCGCTTGCCCCCGCCGATCCCCCCCGCCGGTTTGACCCCGGGCTCCCCAGCTCCCAGCTGCTCC
>JAAETI010000758.1 GCA_024228555.1 bacterium
AATATATGACATCCAGGGGAAGATCATAGGAGATATTGGGGAAACCGGATACCTGGCCATGGCATCGCATTTCATGGACCTTCCCGGCGAACAGTTGTTATGTTATTACCCTGACGGAACCGTGAAGATCTATTGGGGCGGTGCCGACACGGTCATGTGCGTAGGGGAAGCGAACCTCTCAGATCTGGTCGCAATATGCCTTGACCACGCCAGACCGGCCAAGTGAGCTGAAAAAAGGCCGGCGAAGCATGTGCATTGACCAGTCCGTCTCTATTCGGTTCGCCTGGATTCAGATGGCTTAGAGGAGGTAGATGATGCGCAAGACTATCACAAAGCGAACTGGAAGTGCGGCGGACAAGAGCGAGAGTGTTATTAGCATGTGAGTTGTCCGGTCGAATTCGCACGTGAGTTGTCCGCTTCGGCGGCGGGCGACGCTGGAGGCTGTGAAAAACAGCAACCAAGCGTGGCCCGCGGCCGAGATGGAGCGGGTAATGAAAGTGCAAGAAGTGATCATGAAAGCGATGGCCGGCAAGCTGAAGTGGTGTGAGGCGGCCGAGATCTTAGGCGTGACGGACCGGACGATGCGGCGCTGGCGGGAGCGAATGGCCGAGCACGGCTATGATGGACTCTACGATTACCGCAAGCAGCGGCCGAGCCCGAAGCGGTTGCCGGTGGCGACGCTGGAGAAGGTACTCCGGTTGTACCAGGAGGAGTACTTTGACTTCAACATCCGGCATTTCCACGAGAAGCTGGTGGAGGTGGAAGGGATCGAGATCAGCTACACCTGGGTGAGGCTGGCGCTGCAGGCAGCGGGACTGGCGGAGAAGCGGAAGCGGCGTGGCACCCACCGCAAGCGGCGGCCGCGCCGGAGCCTGCCGGGAATGCTGCTGCACATCGACGGCAGCGACCATGGCTGGTTTCAGGATGAGCGCCGCTACGATCTGATCAGCGTGCTAGACGATGCCACCAGTGAGATCTACTATTCCCAACTGGTGGAGGAGGAGTCGACCCGGACGGTGATGACGGCGTTGCGGGAGGTGGTGGAGCAGCAGGGCATCTTCTGTAGCCTCTACAGTGATCGGGCGAGTCACTTTTTCGTGACGCCGAAGGCGGGCGAGAAGGTGGATCCGCACCGGCTGACACAAGTGGGGCGGGCGCTGCAGGAGTTGGGCGTGAAGATGATCCCGGCCTATTCGCCGCAGGCGCGGGGCCGGGGGGAACGCAGCTTCCGCACCTGGCAGGGGCGCCTGCCGCAGGAGCTGCGGCTGCGCGGGATCACGACCCTGGCCGCGGCCAACGAGTTTCTCCGCCGCGAGTACATGGCCGAGTTCAATCAACGGTTCACGGTGGCGGCCGCGGAGAAGGGGAGTGCGTTTCTGCGGTGTCGCCGCCGAGATCTGGACGGCGTGTTCTCCATCCAGCATGAGCGCACGGTCAACCGCGATAACACGGTGGCGGTCGGCAACCGCATCCTACAGATCCAGAAGACCCGGTGGCGGAATACGCTGGCCGGCTGCGCGGTGGTCGTCCAAGAACGGCTCGACGGCACGGTGGTGATCGTCTATGGCCCCCATGAGGTGGCGCGGTACCCAGCCGCTGAGCTGCCGGAGCCGAAACCCAAGCGCCCCCGGTCTCCACGTCCCAGCGCCTCGCATCGGAGGGTCCCGTGATCCGATCTGCTGCTGGAGGCTCCGCCTCCAGACCTCCGGGATTTGGATTTAACGCGATTCTGCCATCCCATATAGGGTGGGGAAAACAATGGGGGCGGACTGGCCGCCCCCATCTATGGTCTGGCCCCGGAGTCGGCGCTCGGGTCGCGTCCCCGCGTTGCCCTTTCCTCCGCTCCGGTCCAGATCAGTGTAGGGCATCCAGCCCTTTTGTCAACCGGACATTTCACGTGTCAATAAAACCGGACAACTTGACGTGCTTACAACACGGCGGGGCGGCGGGGAGCGGTACGATTAGCTTAGTGCTGGAACACCTGGTGAGGCTGAGCATCTCGGGTCCGATTCTCTACGCCGGACTACTGGCGATGACTGCCCCGGCGGCGTTCGTGCGCTTACTGAACAGCTTCGGCGACGGCCTCTGCCGGTTTCAGAACTCATGGCGCTGGCAGCACTGGCGGGCGCCTTTCAGCGAATGGAACCCGGTGGCGGAATCCGCGCGGCT
>JAAETI010000759.1 GCA_024228555.1 bacterium
CCGTGTCCATGTGGCTGTCCCAAAGCCAGGGCCAATAGGGGCTGCCGAAAGTCTCCGTCGGAAACACGGTATAGTCGATGAAGTGCGGCTCGTCGGTCGGGGTTTGGGCCTTCACCTCCTCATGGCTCTCCAAGGAACCATAGCGCGCCTCGAGGATGGTGTTCTTGCCGAGAACTCCGGTGTAATCCAGGGCATAGCTCTGGGTATCCACCGTAAACTCTGTCCATGTCGTGGGTTCGTCAAAGACGCTGCCCCCATCGGGCTCAAGTCTTTCGTGGTCATTATACGTCAGGTTGAAGCGGTGACTCTGGCCGAGCTGCCCGGTGATCTTCCCGTCGTATAGTTCCGAGGTATCCTCCTTCGGCGCGGGGCCCGGTACCTGGTCCGGCTCGTAGGCGTTGAAGCGCCCCTGCTCGGCGCCGACGAAGAACCACAGCTTGTCGCGCACGATCGGGCCGCCCAAGGTCATGGACAGTTTGTCGTTGGTATCGAGCCGGTATGTCCGAGCTTCGTCCGGCGTGTCCTCTTGCAGGCTTCTGGCGTTCTCATCGACCAAGTCGGGGTCCTGGTATTGGAAGACCACCGATCCGTGGAACTTGTTGGTGCCCGACTTGGTGACGACGTTGAAGACCGTCCCCAGCGTTTGGCCGTACTCGGCGGCGGCGCCGGTGCCAACCACCGCGTACTCGGCGACCAACTCTTCGTTGAACGTCCACGCGAGATAGCCGGCTCCCGGCGTGGTCCGGTTGACGCCGTCGATGTTCCACTGGCTCATCTTCGCGTCAGCGCCGAAGGCGTTGATGAATTCCGATCCCTCGTTTGGCTGGGTAATGCCGGGGGTTGTCGCCATCACGTCGTAGAAATTCCCCCTGGTCGGCAGGTCGACGACATCCTCGAACTCGAGATTGGTAGTGAAGGTGGGGCTCGCCACGTCGATGATCGGTGCCTCGGAGGTCACCGTGACCACGTCGGAGAACTCCCCCGGCATGCTGAAGTCGACCGAGGCCACCTTGCCGATCGCGACTCGCACCTCCTCGGCTGCCTGGGTTTGGTAGCCTTC
>JAAETI010000760.1 GCA_024228555.1 bacterium
GCGAAGAGCAGGGCGGGGCCGGCGGGGTCGGGCAGTGCGGGGAGGAGGGGTGGGGTGGCGAGGATGTGGGGCGGGCGGCCGGCCCCCAGCACCCCTTCGGGCCCGTGACGGGCCAGGAGCTCACCGAGCAACAACGTATGAGCGCCTCGATCGACGGGTACCGCCACATCCACCCAGCTACCAGAATCGCCAAGGGCCGCGGTCGTGATCGCGGCGATCATTGGGTGCATCACCTCGTCCATCGGGGCCATCCCACCATTGTCGTCGACTGGCGCAATTCTTCAAAAGGGTGGCGGATCCCTCCTAGCCGCCACCACGACGCGTCCGCCATGTTGAGAGTCAGAGATCGGCTCATAACACCCAGAGAAGGAGGATCTCATGGATAGCGGTTCCCCAACGACGACCCCGGTGAGGGACGGAGCAGTCGAACGAGGGCCGGCGAGGCTGGTACTGCGATTGCTGCCCCTGGGCATGGTTGTGATGGTCTGCATCGATGAGATGCTCGGCGACTCAGCCGAGTACTTCAATGCGTCTGGATTGCTCCGCGCCTGGGGAAGCACGCTGAGCGGCGACGGCCTCGGAGGGCAGCACTTTCTGATCGGACAGGAGGGATTGGGTGGGGCCTGGTCACTTGCGGTTGGTTCGACAGCCTTCGTGCTGGAACCGGCCATGGTGCTGGCAGTGCTCGTGTTCGGCGCATCAAAACTGCGAAGCGTGTTCGGTTCGAGGAGCGCCCCGAGATGACCAGACAGCCGACCACGCAACGTTGGACGATCGCCATGTCACCGACTGCGGTAGGACCGCCTCAGCTATCCGGGGTGTGGGTGCAGTCGGCTGCTCAGGAAC
>JAAETI010000761.1 GCA_024228555.1 bacterium
ACATTAATCATGATCTCCCTCACCTCTTGTCGATCACCGTCCCGGCTGTCCTCGCCACTGAGCTTGAACGGTTCCGGGTCCACTACAACGGCGTCCGGCTGCATGAAGGAATCGGCTACGTCACCCCCGAAGACGAACACTGTGGTCGAGGTGACCAGATCCGGGCTGCCCGCACCGCCGGCCTCAAAGCTGCCGACCAACAACGCCGAACCTGGCACCGCCAACACCGACCATGACCACCCGACCTACACTCACCAACAACAACCAGCCAACCGACCCCAAAAGCGGTCTGAAACAACCGGCCAGTTGTCGCGCGAAGTCAGAAACACCTCACTTCGACGATCTCGACGCCACCGTGATCGCCGAGTTCCTAACCTCGCTCGAAACCAGCCGACGAGTGACTGTCTCCACCCGCAACGCCCGACTCGCAGCGATCCGGTCGTTCTTCACCTACGCCGCGTTCGGTCACCCCGAACACGCCGCCACCATCGCCCGAGTCCTGGCCATCCCATCCCAACGGGCACCAGCGCCTCTCGTCACATTCCTCACTCCACCCGAGATCGAAGCCCTCATCAACGCCTGTGACACCAGCACCTGGATTGGGCGGCGAGACCGCTGCCTGCTCACCGTGGGCATCCAGACCGGCCTGCGGGTCTCCGAACTCGTTGCCCTCAACCCCGAAGACCTCACCCTCGGGCACGGTGGCTACCTCCGCTGTGTCGGCAAGGGCCGCAAACAACGGGCCGTCCCCCTCAACACCCACACCCAGTCAACAATCACCGGCTGGCTCGACGAGCACCCCAGCAGCCCGCTATTCCCCCGGCGAGATGGCCAACCCCTAAGCCGAGACGCCGTCCGGCGTATCGTCACCCGACGCACCAACACCGCCGCCGCCACATGCCCGGGTCTCGCAGCCAAAAACATCACACCCCATGTGATGCGACACACCTGCGCCATGCAACTCCTCCGAGCCGGGATCGACATCACCGTCATCGCCCTGATCCTCGGACACGCCAACCTGGCGACCACCAACATCTACCTACAGGCCGACCACCAGATCAAACAGGCCGCCATCGCCAAAATCAAGCCCCCGGCCACCCAAGACGGCAACTACAGACCCCCCGACGGACTCCTCGCCTTCCTCGAAGCCCTGTGATTATGCGAACCACACGAGAGCCCGTCACCCGCCAACACCAGGGGCCCACGACCGGAGTCCACATAATCCCGCCGTCCACATACTGGGCGTTATGTGGATATCCACATAACACCCACTTCCACAAACTCCCTGACAGACCCCGCCACGAGGCGCTGTGTGGTTCAGGGTTGTGTGAGAGGCCCTCCCAGCTAGTC
>JAAETI010000762.1 GCA_024228555.1 bacterium
CAACCGAAACCAGCGTATTGGCCTCGTTGGCAAAACCGATGGAACCGAGGGTCGAGAGCTCTGGGATGTTGAGCACCTGCACTTCGAGATACGAACGTCAAACCTCAACGCCAGCGCCTACCCGAATGATCTCGGGCTGGATACTAATGAAAAGGTCTCTGAGTTCTACACCCACCCAATCGAGTTCATTCGGCGGCACCGGCCCACCTCCTCTAACGACAGCTGATGCGGCATGAGGCTCGCTTCGTATCGTGCAGCCAGCACCGGGGACGCGACCCACCCTCGTGGGCTTCCCCTGAAACCGTGGAGGGTTTCTGTTTAGGGTTTGAACGTTCTCATGGTGGTTGGGTTGGTGTCGATTTGGGTGGGGTGTGGGTCCAGCGAAACCTGATTCCGGGTCGCTGAGAGGATCTGGGGGCCGCTCACGCGGCTCGATCGCCGGTCTGGGTGGCTCTGTGGGCTTGGAGCTGTTCGTAGGCCACGGGTGGGAGGCCCTCGCAGCTCGAGTGCCGGCGCTGGTTGTTGTAGGTGTCGATGAACCGGGCCACAGCCCGCCGGGCCTGGTCTTTGGTGGCGAAGGTATTGCGAGACAACAGCTCCCACTCCAGGGTCGAGTTCCAGCTCTCGGCTACGGCGTTATCCAACGCCGAGCCGACCCGGCCCATTGACTGGGTCACCCCCAACGCCTCACAGGCCATCGAGAAGAGGTGACCGACATACTCGCCGCCCTTGTCCGAATGGAAGATCACCCCACCAATGCCGCCACCGCGCACCGCGGCGGCCATACACAACGCCGCCTTGGCCACCACCGAGTCGTGATGCTCGCTCATCGCGAAGCCCGGCACCCGCCGCGACCCGAGGTCCAACACGATCGCCAAATACAGTTTGCCCTCACCGGTGGGGACCTCGGTCAGATCCCCACACCAGCGCCGATCGATGGGCCCGGTGGAGAAATCCCGGCCAATCAGGTCCGGGTCGGGGCCGCCGCCCTATCCGGGCGGGTCAACGAACGCCTTCTACGTTTCGGTGAGCGGCCCACCAGACCCTGGCGGGCCATCGAGGCTGCCACGGTGTTGACCGACACCTTCCAGCCGTCCTCGACCAGATCCTCATGCACCCGTGGTGACCCGTAGGTGCCGGGGTTATCGCCCGAGGTCTCAAACGAGGCTTTGACCGCCTCATTCAACTCGGCCTGGCGCCGCTCACGTTCGGTCGGTTCACGGTTGAGCCACTTGTAGAACGTCGACGGGTTGACCTGCAGCCACCGGCAGCACTTGGCGTGGGGCACACCATGATCGGTCCTCTGGGCAGCGATGAACGATGCCACACTCATCGCGTCGCCTCCTTGACCCACAGGACCACGGATCGCTTGAGGACATCACGCTCCATCCTCAGCTCCGCGTTCTCTCGCTCCAGCTGGGCCAGACGGGCCCGCTCATCCAAACTCAGGCCTTCGGACTCGCCTCGCTCGATCCGGTCCTTTCTCACCCAGTTCGCCAACGTCGCGGGATGGATCCCCAGATCATCGGCGACCTGAGCGATTGGTTTGTGGGTCTCTCGGACAATCCGCACCGCGCCCTCACGGAACTCCGGGTCGTATTTCCTGCGCACTCCTGACATGACCTCTCGCCTCAATACTTGGCTGTGGCCGGGTTCGCGCAGGCTTCAATCGGCGCCATGGGACCGCCCAGATTGTCGGGCCCGGTTCCCTGTGATGATCGCTCTTGTGCGATCATCGTATCTGTGCGATGATGGTCGATGTAGCTG
>JAAETI010000763.1 GCA_024228555.1 bacterium
GCCGTCTCATCAGGAGATGTCTGAGTCGAGAGCAGATAGTCGAACTGGGCGAGTGCGAACTCGACCGCCTCGTCCTGTCTCATCCCGAGCTGAATCGCATAGGGAAAGGGCGAGACGAATACGCCCCCCATCAGTGGTTGAAGACCGGCTCGGTAGGCAGCTTTGGAGGTCGTCATCGCCAGTGAGCCCATCGTCCGCCCGTGAAAAGAACCCTGAAACACCACGATGTTGGTCCGTCCCGTAGCGTGGCGAGCAAGCCTCACCGCCGCCTCCACCGACTCGGTGCCCGCAGAGGCGAAGAACACCGAATCCAGCCCAGCGGGCAGGACCGACCCGAGTTCCTCACTCAGCCGGTCGAGTTGGGGATGGCGCACCGTCGTGTACTGTCCGTGAATCAGCTCCCCTGCTTGAGCTCGGGCCGCCTCCACCACGAGAGGGTGACAGTGCCCCGTCGACACCACACCGATCCCCGACGTGAAGTCCAGGAACCGCCTCCCCTCCCCATCGAACAGATAGCAACCTTCCCCGCGTACAGCGACAACACCCGTCGACTGCTTCAACGCTGGCGACAATACGGCCATGACTCCTCCAAGTCTCCCAAGTCTGAGTGCTCAGCTCTTGGAGTCACTCAACCACGAAGCACAACACCCCAGCACTGGCACGACGCACAGAGTCAGACCAACTTGTTGTGCTGTGTGGCCATTGCCGTTCCACGCTCATCCCGGCAATCTCGAAGATGACCGAACTACTGCTCGTGGTGGCTGTTTCGGCTGTTGCCGCAACAGTTCAGGCCACAACCGGCTCGGGCCTGACACTCGTAGCCGCGCCCGCCCTCGTTGTGGTTGACGACGCATTCCTTCCGGCCCCAATTCTCATCGCCGGCGTTGTCATCGCCAGCCGGCACGCTGTCGTCGAACGAGCGCACATCAATCGCAGCGCCATCGTCCGAGCTTTGGCCATTCTGCCCGTTGGTATGGGGGTCGGCTGGGCCGTGAGAGCCGCCCTGTCGCCGGCGGCAACCGCCATCGCCATTGGCGGGACGATCTGTATCACCGCGGCCGTCCTACTTTCTGGCCGTTCGCCCCGCCGTGTCCCGACCACTGAACTCGCCGGTGGGTTCGCCGGTGGCCTGGCCGGAATCCTGGCCGGCCTACCGGGACCACCACTAGTACTCGCGCTCAGTGATCTGAAACCGGCCGCCCTCCGATCCACCACATCGGTGTTCATCCTCGCCGTGGCCGTGCTGACCGTCGTGTCCCTGACCGTTGCCGGCGACTTCGGTACTCACGAGCTCGAGCTCACACTCCTGCTGGCCCCTGGTATCGCCTTCGGCCTCATCGCAGGACGACATCTA
>JAAETI010000764.1 GCA_024228555.1 bacterium
TTGAACACGCTCACCATCCACTACAGCGACCGTCTGGCCGCCAACAACTAGAATCAATGATCATCGACGTTTACACACACCATGCAGCAGTCCCCAGTCCGGCGGAGCAATCGACGTATTCTTTGGAATTCTCCGTTTCGCAGTAGCCGATGAGCGGGAATGTAGTACTGACTACAGCCACGTTGGGTGCGGCATTCAGGGGCTCGGCCTAGTACCGTTCGCCAAACTCGGGAAGCTCCTGAAGGCTCTTCGCCATGCGGATGAGGTTGCAGATAGCCTAAGCGACACGGGGCGCGTTCTGTCCCGCACAGACGCCCCAAGTGTGGGAGACGAGTTTCTTGATGACGCGCTTCGCATGGCTGATCTCCCCCTTCCGCCTGGAACGACGGTCGATGACATACTCGCTAGTCCGCACGGCTTGCTCACCGGTCGGAGTCCCGCGGAGGTCGCTAATGTGCTTGGAGACATGCCTGGGTGGCAGGTCGAGACGCTTGCTCAGGGGAGTCATGCAGGGCAGGGGTGGGTCTTGCGGGAGTACACAACCGCAGGCGACCCCACGGGTCGGATGTTGCGCTGGCACCCTGGGGGCGGTCGTCATGGGCCAGACCCGTACTGGCGAGCGACCGACTACCAAAGCAACTCGGGGATAGTCCCCGGATGATATCTGAACCTGGCCCCCGGCTCGTCGTGGAACTGGTCCACGCCGTAGCAGTTCTCGCCCTTCCTGCTTCAGCGCAGGCCGGCTATATCAACCGCGCCGGCTTGGCCCCGCTTCTCGATGAGCTCGCTCTCAGGCTTTCGGACCTCGCTCCGCTCACGGATCAGTTCCTCGGCAAAGGCTGGCTGACTGCGCGGGAAGCTGCGATCGTGGTCGAGCTTGCTGAACTGCTCACTGGCCTAAGCACATCCGGTGACAAGTCGCTATGGCATCTCGATTCCCTTGGTGGCCAGGAATGGACCGAAATCCGTGAGTATGCTGCCGAGTTCTTCGTTGGACATCCGTGAACAGCCGGGCCGATGACCATTCGCCCCAAACGGACCAGCGCGGTTCATCGCTGTTGGTGGTAACTACTCAGCCGGTCGGTTGGATCGCGCGGTGTGTGGTGGTCCGCCACTGGTCGCGCGTGTGTTCGTATGATGTGAGGCGTGTCGCTGGAGGATCGGATCGCAGAGCTGGAAGCGATCGTCGCTGCTCAGGCTGCGGTGATCGCCGAGCTGCGTGCCGAATTGGCGACGTTGAAGGAACGAACGGGCCGCGATTCGCACAATTCGTCGTTGCCGCCATCGCGTGATGGCAAGGACCGCCGCCAGCGCCGGGCCGAAGAACGTGAGGCACGCAAGGCGGCCCGCCGTGATGGTTCTGATACCTCGGGTCGTAAGCCTGGCGGCCAGCCCGGCGCCCCAGGCTCGACGATGCGCCGCCGCGAACCCGATGTGAGCGTCATGCACGCACCTGCGTGTTGCGCGAAGTGTTCGGCCGATCTGGCTGATGGGGTGGTGGTCGCCATCGCGACCCGCCAGGTCGCCGATATTCCCGAACCCCGTCTGGTTGTCACCGATCATGTCGCCCAGAAGCGCCGCTGTGAGTGTGGGCACATCACCACAGCAAGTTTCCCGCCTGAGGCGACCGGACCGACATGTTGGGGACCCCGGGTCAAAGCCACAGCGGTGTATCTGTTGATTCGTCAGCATGTCCCGCTCGAACGTGCCGCCGAGGCAATGGACGCCCTGTTCGGGGCACCTGTATCGCAAGGCACTCTGTCGAACTGGACGTTGGACGCAGCCAGCCGTCTGGCACCGTTCATCGACGAACTGAAGACCCTGCTCAACACAGCACCGGTGGTGTGCGCCGATGAAACCCCGATCCGGTGCGCTACCGGTAGCGCGTATGTTCACACCGTCTCGACCGACACTCTCACACTGTTGGTTTCCCACGCCAGACGGGGGATCGAAGCGATCATCGAAGCCGACGTGTTGCCGAACTTCGGTGGGGTGATCATGCACGACGGGCTCTCCACCTACTCGTGTGACGAACTCGCCGAGGCCGGGCATGCACAATGCCACGCCCACCTCGACCGGCACCTCATCGCCGTTGGCGCCTGGCGCAAACACGCCGAGTGGACCAACCAGATGCGCCAAGTCCTTGCCGATACCCACAAAGCCGCCGCCGGCGCCGCGGCTGCGGGTCTCACAGCAGTACCCGACCAGACTGCCGGCCCGATCCGTTCCCGCTACAACAAGACTATCAACGAAGCGTTCGCGCTGATGCCACCCGGCCGGCCGCCACCACGAAAACGGCGGGGCGTGTGGAGCCAGCAAGAACGCGAAGCCTGGAACCTCGCCACACGATTCCGAAACGAAGCCGACCAGATCCTGCTCCTGTTGGACAACACCGCCGTCCCACCGACGAACAACCACGCCGAACGGTCACTACGCATGTGCAAGATCCACGACAAGATCTCAGGCCTGTTTCGCAACCCCAACCACGCGACAGCGTTCTGCACCATCCGCTCCTACATCCAAACCGGCCACAAACACGACCAACCCGCCCTCGGACTACTCCAACGCCTCTACACCACCACAGCCTGGCTACCCACCAGCTGAGTAGTTACAACGCTGCAGAGTGGAGGCGTCTGCGAGATCCGCTTCGATCTTGTCTAGGCGCTCACGAATCGATTCGGGAGTGCGCTTGCGTCCCCGCTTGGGAGCGTTCTCTTCAAGAGCGATCAGGTAGGCCTTGACGGCGCTTGAAGCTCGGCGGCCTTCGGCCAGGGCTTCCTTGTGCTCGGCGGACATTGCCATGTCGGCTGATCCTCATGGTTTGTTATCGGGTGGGTGTGGTTCCCACCAGGCAACCGAGGACGATTCTAGGCGCGAGGGTGTGCGCCGAGAGCGAATGAACCTGATTGACGCGAGCCTGGCCTCGGCTGGATGTTGCAACCGGCCGTCGTCTCTGTTCAAATCGGCGGCGACAACCGGGCCCTGGCCGGTTAGGGTGCACTCACTAACAAGAGCAGGAGCTAGCTGGCCCAGGCGTTGGGGGAGGTCAGTCATGTCGATCGTCCGTATAGCAACGTTCAACGTCGAGAATCTCGACGAAACGGAGCCTGGTGTTCAGCCGTCCCTAGCGGAGCGACTAGTCCTCATGCCTCCGCAGGTCGAACGGTTGAGGTCGGACATCGTGTGTTTCCAGGAAGTTCATGGACAAGAGCGTCCTGGTCAACCCCGCGATCTCTTGGCGCTCAAGGAACTGTTGACGGGAACATATCTCGACACACCCGAACTGACGCTGGCGTCGACGAAGCCGGCTGGCGATGCTGTCTATGACAAGCGCAATCTCGTGGTGGCGAGCCGGTTCCCGGTGACCGCCAAGGAGCAACTTCGGTACAAGCTTGTCTCCAGGCCCAAGTACAGGCGCATCACTGCAATACCGGCGGAGGCCACCGCGAAGGCAATCGGCGTGGAACGCCCGATCCAGCATGTCCAGGTCGACCTTGGCTTGTTCGGGACGCTGCATGTCATCAATCTCCACCTCAAGTCCAAGATCCCAACCAACATCGAGGGACAGAAGGTGGACGACTACACCTGGCGCTCGGCCGATGCGTGGGCTGAAGGCCTCTTCTTGTCGTCGATGAAGCGGATGTCCCAGGCGGTTGAGGTCCGGCGCCTCGTTGATCAGCTATTCGACGCTGATGCGGACGCCAAGATTGTCGTTGGTGGAGACTTCAACGCCGAACCACACGAGATTCCAGTGATGGCAA
>JAAETI010000765.1 GCA_024228555.1 bacterium
CGGCGGCCGGCCCGGTCCGGAGTAGGAGGAGGGGGAGCGGGGCGGCATGTTGCGCAATCCCAAGACCTGTCCCGACCTGGAGACGGGACTCGAGCATGTCCACTTGCAGCCACCCCAGCCGGTTCAGAACGACTTCATCGTCGATCACATCGCCCGTCATTCCTTGAGGGAGGTCGAGGCCGGCTGGACGTGGAAGTTCGATGCCGGGGTGTTTGCCCGTGAGAGCTACACGACTCATGAGTACCTCAGCGAGACCCGCTGCCGCCTCGCTCTGATGCACGGTCAGCTGAGTGATCTGGTGACGCCCGAGGTGCAGGCCTACATGGAGGAGCTGACGGGGCGGAGCGCACCAATGGTCGAGATCCCCCAGGCCTACCACCACATCCCGCTCGATCAACCCCTGGCCCTGATCGCAGCCGTCCGAGCGATCCTTGCCGACTGGCAGCACTCGGTCGACAAGAAACGTCTTCGTGATCTGACGGGCTAGGTGCTGCGGGTCGTCGTCGTGTGTCTGGGCCAGGGTGTCACCCGAGGCGGATGTTCGGGATCTAGGTCCTAGGGGGCAGTACATACATATCCAGTACATACATATATGGGTTCGAC
>JAAETI010000766.1 GCA_024228555.1 bacterium
GATGCCACACTCGGTGGCGATGCATTCGATCCTGCCGGGGATCTGTATCTTGGAACACGAGAGGATCTGGATGTCGATCGGTTCTTTGGTGGCTCGCTCGATAGTGTGCAGGTCTACAATCGAACCCTCGCAACGGATGAAGTCGCTGGCCTGGCCGCCAAGGTCAATCAGGCGACGGTAAACATCACGGCCAATGCGGTCAACGATGCCCCGGTCCTGACCGGTGATCTCACCGCCTCGATAAACGAAGGTGCCACCTATGCCATCACCGGTACCGATCTGGGTTACACCGATCCGGATGATGTGGATGCCGGTGTTACCTTTACCACCAGCTCCGCCAGCAACGGCAAGATCCAGGTCAACGGTTCGGATGCCAGCAACTTCACCGGAACACAACTCACCGCTGGGCAGGTAACCTTTGTGCATGACGGCAGTGAGACTACGGTTGCCTCGTTTGATGTCAATGTCGAGGACGGTGATGAAGATATCAGCACCCCGACCGACAGCACCTTTAATTTTACCGTTACCCCGGTCAACGATACTCCAACGCTCGCAGCCAGTGCGGCGAATGACACCTTAACTGAGAATACAGATGTTACCTCAGCTGCAGTCTTTAGCACCGTCACCATCGACCCGATTGAAATTGGCGATGACATTGCCTCGGCCCAACTGACCATCGCTGGCGGCATTGAAAACACCGATACCCTAACCATCAATGGCACGGCCATCACCGGGCTGAGCAGTGACAGCGGCGGCGCCATAGCTGGCGGCCACAGCTACAGTTATGTACAAGTCAGCGGCGTGGTGACGATCACCTTTGCCGGCAGCACCAATGCGGCAGCAGCTGAGCTGGTGCTGGAGAACATCACCTACGGCATCGATGCAGCAGACCAGGATCCATCCACCACAGCCCGCACCGTGACCCTGAACACGGTGACCGACAATGGCGGTGGCTCGGATACCAATACCGACATCAGCGAGACGGCGACGATTAGTGTCGGTGCGGTCAACGACACGCCCACCTTAGCGGCGACGCCAGCGGATGATACGTTAACCGAGAACACCGATGTCACCTCGGGTGCGGTGTTCCCCACGGTGACGATTGATCCGATAGAGACTGGCGACAGTATCAGTGAAGCGCAAGTGACATTAGCCGGTGGCCTGGAAGACAGTGACAGCATTAACGTCAATGGCACAGCGATTACCAATTTAACGACGGCGAGTGCTACCGGTGCGGCGTTAGCGAGTGGCGGCACTTACGATTACGTCCACACGACCGGCGTGTTAACGATTAACTTTGCCGGCTCAACCAGTGCGGCGGCAGCAGAAGCGATTTTAGAAGCGATTACCTTCGGTATTGATGCATCCGATAACGATCCATCCACGATAGCCCGCACGGTGACCTTGAACACGGTGACCGACAACGGTGGTGGCAGCGACACCAATACCGACATCAGTGAGACGGCAACGATCAGTGTAGGTGCTACCGATGACGCGATAGACACGACGACCACCGGCAACACGGTGACCTTTACCGAAGATGCCGGGGCCACCACCGCACTCTTTGCCGCAAGCATCGATACGATTGAAACCGGTGACACCATCACCCAGGTCATCCTGACGCTGGCCAACGTCGAGGCCGGAGACACCCTGAGCTTCGGCGCCACCAATATCGATCTGAATACCAACGGCGCAACTGGTCCTGTCGCCGGCTTTACCTACACCGTGTCGAGTGCCGGCGCGACTCCGGTGGTGACCATCACCCACGCAGGGACTGATGATGCGAGCGTCAACACGATGTTGAACTCGGCGGTGTTTAATAACACCGCGAACAATGATCCCTCAACCACCGCGAGAACCGTGACCTTTACCAGCGTCACCGACTCAGGAAGTGGCTTAACCACCGACGGCACAATAGCCACGGTGAATGTGGTCAAGGCCGATGACGCGATAGTCACCACAACCACCGGCAACACGGTCACCTTTACCGAAGATGCCGGTGTCACCACCGCACTGTTTGCCGCAAGCATCGATACGATAGAGACTGGGGATACCATTACCCAGGTTATCCTGACTCTGGCCAATGTCGAGGCTGGCGATACCTTAAGCTTCGGTGCGACCAACATCGATCTAAATACCAACGGCGCAACTGGTCCTGTCGCCGGCTTCACCTACACCGTGTCGAGTGCAGGCGCGACTCCGGTAGTGACCATCACCCACGCCGGGACCGACGACGCCACGGTCAACACCATGCTCAACTCGGCGGTGTTTAATAACACCGCGAACAACGATCCAAGCACAACGGCCCGCACCGTAACCTTTACCAGTGTCACCGACTCAGGCTCTGGCACCACCGCCGATGGCACCGTGGCAACGGTCAATGTGGTGAAAGCGGATGAGGCGATAGACACGACGACCACCGCCAATACCGTCACCTTCACCGAAGATGCCGGGGCGACCACCGCACTCTTTGCCGCAAGCATCGATACGATTGAGACCGGCGACACCATTAGCCAGGTGATCCTGACGCTGGCGAATGTCGAGGCTGGAGATACCTTAAGCTTTGGCGCGACCGATATTGATTTAAATACCAACGGCGCAACCGTGGCCGGTGGCTTTACTTATACCGTCTCAAGTGCGGGTGCA
>JAAETI010000767.1 GCA_024228555.1 bacterium
ATACCTGGATGACGACGGCGGCTCTAATCGAGGGGCCGTGTATCTGCTGTTCCTCAATGCTGATGGCACCGTCAAAGCGGAGCAAAAGATCTCCGATACTGCGGGCGGATTGAGCACCACTCTCGACAACAACGACTACTTCGGGTACTCGGTGGCGGGGATGGGTGATATCGATGGGGATGGTATTGCAGACATTGCCGTGGGCGCTCGTTTCGACGATGACGGTGGCACCGATCGCGGTGCTGTGTACTTACTATTCCTGAACTCTGATGGCACGGTCAAAGCCGAGCAGAAAATCTCGGACAGTACAGGCGGGTTGAGCACAGCTCTCGGCAACAACGACTATCTCGGGTCGTCAGTGTCGGGGGTTGGTGACCTCGACGGCGATGGTGTTGCGGATATCGCCGTTGGCGCTTATGGCGATGATGACGGCGGCGCGAGCCGTGGTGCTGTGTATGTATTGTTCCTGAACTCTGATGGCACGGTCAAAGCCGAGCAGAAGATCTCAGACACTGTTGGTGGGTTGAGCACCGTCCTCGGCGATAGCGACTACTTCGGGTGGTCAACATCGGGAATTGGCGACGTCGATGGTGATGGTGTAGCCGACATTGCTGTTGGCGCTTATGGCGATGACGATGGTGGTACCAGTCGGGGTGCGGTGTATGTGTTGTTCCTGAACTCTGATGGCACAGTTAAAGCCGAGCAAAAGATATCGGACACTGCTGGAGGCCTGACAACCGCTCTGGACGATACGGATTACTTCGGGATTTCGGTATCGGGGATTGGCGACGTTGAT
>JAAETI010000768.1 GCA_024228555.1 bacterium
CGCAGCGAATTTGTCGCCGCCATGCTGGGGTTTTCGGCGATAGTCGACGCCACCGTGCACGACGGGTGGGCGGATGTCGGCTGGGCGAAGATCGCCAGCAGGCTCAGCCCCGGCGAACACCGGCTCACCATCCCTCCCCACGCCGTGCGCATTGCAGCCGATGGTCCCGCCAAGGGCAAGGTTCTCAAGTCGACCTATCGCGGCGGCGTCTACAACGTCGAATTTGTGGTTGGCGATTCGATCCTGCAGGCATCAACAACACGCCAGTTCGCCGTGAATGACGAGATCTCGTTCCATATCGATGCGTCCGGCGTCCTAACCATCGATCAGTAACCGCCCGGTCATGCAGTTTCGATGACGCCTTCCTCGGTAGCGAGATAGTCGACTGCGATGTCGTGCGTCTCGACCGGCAGTTCATCAACGACGAGATCCGCAGGCACTACGCCGACATGCTTCGCACTGGGTCGCGTCGCCCGCAGCAGCCGGTCGAAGTAACCGGCACCCCGGCCAAGGCGGTTCCCAAATAAGTCGAAGGCAAGACCGGGCAACAGGGCCACATCGATCTCGTCAGGGCCAACCGGTCGTGCCGACTCGTGTGGCTGGAGGAACCCGAGACGATGCACCTCGAGCGGACCTCCCAACTCGTGCACCGAAAGCTCGCCCCCACGGTCGGGGGTCCGTGTCGCAACGAACCGAGTCTCTTGGTCGGCCTCCATGAGCGGCACCAGGCTTATCTCGTGGCTCATCGGTAGGAACACCAGCACGGTCAGGTAGTTGCTCGGAACGATCCACTCCCGAAGCCCGCCCACTACAGCCGCGCCCATCTCCTCCCAATCGATGTTGGTGCGCACCTGTCGAGCCCAAGTGCGCCACATGTCCTTTGTCGAGCCGGCGGGTGGAATACTCATCGGCTCAAGCGCGGCCCGAGCTTGGCGAACTCATCCTGCGACGAGTACGGCACCATGTAGTCGATCTCGCTGCGAATCGCATGGAGATTCGCAGCAACGTCCTCGATAGTCAGATCACCATCGTCTGGGTGTTTGAAGTAGCCATCGGTCAATCCGATGAAGAAACGGCTGATCGAACCGCCTCCCACCGACCAGATCTCGCCGGTCAGCTCACACTGCTCCGACACCAGATACGCAGCAGCCGGAGAAACCTGCCCTGGCGAGAACATCTCGACAATTCCTCCAAACAGGCCCTCCGTCATCCTGGTATGCGCAATCGGAGCCATAGAATTCACTCGGATCCCGTACTTGGCCCCTTCGACCTTCAACACGTTCATCAGCCCGACAAGACCCATCTTGGCGGCTCCATAGTTCGCCTGACCAAAGTTGCCCATCACCCCAGAGCCGCTGGTCGTAAACAAGATGCGCCCGTATCCCTGCTCCTTCATGTGGGCAAAGGCGGGTCGGGTCACGTAGAACGCACCACGCAGATGCACATCAAGCACAGGGTGCAGCAACGACGCATCCATGTTGGCAAAGCTCTTGTCCCGCAAGATCCCAGCGTTGTTGATCACGACGTCGAGCCTGCCGTAGGTGTCGAGAGCCTTCTGCACTATCGCGGCCCCGCCCGCGGGATCAGATACCGATGAGTGTTCGGCGACGGCTACCCCACCGGCTGCCTCAATCTCGGCAACAACAGCATCGGCAGCCGAATCACTGGCCCCTTCACCGTCGACCGAGCCGCCGAGATCATTCACCACTACCGCCGCACCGCGAGCGGCCAATAGCAAAGCATGCTCCCGGCCTAATCCCCCACCCGCACCGGTGACGATCGCAACCCGGTCCTCGAAACTCAGCATGATCAGTCCTCTCGTCAAGTCCTATTGCAAACGATAGCCGTCACCGCAGATCGGTCATCTGCCGACATTCGTGTCGACAAGAGCACGACCGGCTTGGTACGCTCGTTAGCAATGGAGGCAAGGGATTCTGGGTCGAAGATTCGACCGCTCCCCATAGATGACATCGACGGCGACGCACCGCAGCCGCGCCACGTCGAACCAAAGCGGCGCCTGATGCCGCTGATTGTGATCGTGGTCGGGGCGATAGCTTTTGGTGTAGTCGCTCGCGGTCTCGGCACGACTGACGGTGCGGAGGTCGCCAGCGCGCCGACCACCGCAGCTCCGCTGTCCGAGGTTGCGGAAACCACGACCACCACAACCACATCGCCGCCAAGAACGCTCCGGCAGCTTCTACCTGTGGCTGCGGATGGACTCAGCCTTGTCGAGATAACCAACACTTCAGCGAAGATCGGCGAATGGACGCCGGACAGCGCAGCACCCAGCTTCAACGCCCGAATCAGTCAACCGCGTAGCGCCGGCTTCAACTCTGACTTCTCTCGCGTTGCCATCCACACTTCGGTCAGGGACGGCTCATATGTCATCGATGACCCTGAGGGTGGTGCCCCAATTCACATCCAAGAGGATGTCTCTAGCGGTCTGTGGCATCCGACAGACCCGGATCTGTTTGCCTGGACCGAGTTCGACGTTGACCAGACCACGGTCAAGATCGCTGATGTCTCGGGGTATGCGGGCGCCGAATTGGAGCCCCTTGTCGAATTTGCTCTCGCCGCGGTGGATCACGAACTGCTGGCGTGGGGCGACTGGGGGATTGTCACCAGGAGCTCGGGAAGACTTTACGTCTTTGATATCGACGGGCAAGAGCTGTCGCAAGTTGAGAGCGAGTTCCTCGATGCCACCCCCGACGGTCTTCTGCTGCTGGCCAGAATTGATGACGGGGCGGCGATACCGTATCTCTTGAACCCCGACGGCTCCGAAACGGCCCTTCCTGGACTCGACATCGGCGCCTCCGGCCTGCGCATCACCGACGATGGTGCTTGGGTGCTGGCTGTGACGTACCAGGCGGACGGACACACTTCAATACTGGCGCGCACCGTCGGTGCTCGTTCGACCCGACTGACCTCAATAAACGAGACAGCACACATCGTCGACCTGATCTGGGAGGATCGCTTCCTCGTCCTCCAGGAAGTTCGCTCCTTGGACCTCGTCTTCAAAGACTGGAACACCGGAGCCGAGTTCCGGTTACCCGTCGAGAATCAGATCGCCGCTGTCGGTTTCTAGATCTGTTTGCGTAGCGCAGTCGACAGATTGCCACGCCGCATCACCTCGAGATCGCCAAGACCCAGCCATTGGCTCATGTCGGCGAGCTCCGGAGCAAGCCGTTCGGCAATCGCATCGGGCGCCCGCCCTTCTTCGTGATATGACCCCTGGACCAAGAGGACGCTGTTCTTGCGGTCGGACTTGAGATCAACCCTGCCCACGAGCTCGCCGTCGACCAGGAAAGGCAATACGTAATAGCCGTAGACCCGCTGTGGCTGCGGAACATAGATCTCGATTCGATAGTGGAATCCAAATAGCCGCTCGGTTCGATCCCGCTCCCACACCACAGGATCGAAAGGGCTCAGCAGCGCAGCGCCGGTGATGCGGCGGGGCAGCTTGGCGGTTGGATGCAGGTACGCAGGACGCTTCCATCCTTCAACTGCGACCTCTTCCAGATCACCATCAACAACGATCTCATCCAGAATCGGACGTGAGGTCGGTCGATTGAGCCGGTAGTAATCCGTGATGTCCGTCGCAGTACCGACACCGTGATGACGTGCTCCCAGCAACAGCAACTCGCGGTACGCCTCTTCCTTGGTCGCACTCGGTGCATTCAACTTCTCGGCAGCGATTACCCGCTCCGGCATGTCATAGAGACGTCCGAAATTGCCATCCCGGAAGGCCGTGATCAACCCCTTGGCGAAAAGCCAGTCAAGCGCCGTCTTGCCCTTGCCATGCCCCCACCACGAACCGGTTCGGTCCCCGGCATCAGACAGGTCCGAAACCGTCAGCGGGCCGTGTTCATCGATTTCGGCGAGAACAGACTCGACATATCCCGGATTGCCACCAATCACACCATCGACTCGACGCCACGGCTCCATCTCCTCCATCCGCCAGCGGAACAGCCGATGCACCTCAACGGGCAATAGCGAAGCCGCATGTCCCCAGTACTCGAACATCTCCCCACTACGGGTAGTGAATTCGTCGAGTGCAGCTATGGAATATGGGCCAAGCCGCGACCACATAGGCAGATAGTGCGAGCGTTGGAGCACATTGACAGAGTCGAGCTGGAGGAGCCCGGTCCGATCGATCACCCTGCGAAAGTGACGTCGGTCGACCCGACCCTTGGGGCGGGGATCTGCAAAGCCCTGTGCTGCAAGCACGATCCGCCGCGCTTGATCATTACTTAGCTGTCGCATCGCCCTCCTCGACCGTTCCCTGTTGCACTACGCTACCTCGATGCCCCGAAAGATCCTGCTCGGCGTGAAGTCGGCAATCGCCGTCCCGCTATTCATCCTGTACACGATCCTCATTTCCGGCGTGTTCATCATCGTCATGGCCCTGCGGCTGCGTCGGACCGGGGAGTTCGTAATTCAGCTGTGGAGCCGAGCCTTCCTCCTCGTGCCGCCGATGAGTTATGACGTCAGCGGTGTCGGCAACGTCGCACCTGACACGCAGTACTTCTTCCTCGCCAACCATCTCTCGAACTTCGATGTCCCTCTCTTGTTTCGTGCCATCCCCACTCCGATCCGGTACCTCGCTAAGAAAGAGTTGTACAAGATCCCGGTGTTTGCGCAGGCCCTGCATGTTGCCGGCATCATCAAGATCGACCGTGGCGCAGGTGTCAAGTCCTACGCCGCCATCAACGAGGGTGTGGCCAAGGCAAAGGAGAACGGCTATTCGCTGATCGTGTTTGCGGAAGGGACTCGGAGTCGCGACGGGGATCTTCACCCTTTCAAGAAGGGGGCGTTTCGGATGGCCATTTCTACTGGTCTTCCCGTGGTCCCGGTCACGGTCAATGGCACCTGGGACGTCTGGCCACCCGGTTCCAAGCTGTTCTACAGGGGCCACGCCAGTGTTGTTATTCATGAGCCGATCGAGACCGCCGACTTGAACACCGATGACATCAACATGCTCCGCAAACGGGTGTATGAAGTCATTGCGTCGGACTTCCAGCGACATCAGTCGTAGACCCCCGCCATATAGGTCTTGCCGTTCACAACGGCACACAAGAATGCCCCAGCCGACGTGACCAGCTGATATCTGTCAGACGGGTGTTCACCATCCCACCATCGGCCGACCTTGCGCCACGGTCCCGCCCACGAAATGACTTCTACCCACCGACTTCCCAGACGAACCCGAGTGGGGATACCGGCATCCCATTCGACCTCGAGAGGAAACGGGTCGGGTGGCACCAAAGCCGGTAGCGGTGCCGGAACCTGCCCCGGCCAAGGAGCTTGCGGATCACGTTCTGGAGCCGGCGGGGTTTCTCCCCATCGGTACCAGAGCGACCGTTCTCCTGGATCCCTACCCCCTTGCGGAATGGCTTGCAACACACCGTCGTTGCCGACGATTGCTTGCGTCTGGGCAAACGCTCGCTGTGCTTCAGCTGCCGACAATGCATCCTCATCAAGAGCGAGCTGCCGACCGTCATCCGACAGATCGGCGGGCATGATTCGGAGACGAACCAGACCACCCCTTATGCCGGGACCACTACGGAGCCGCGCAGTATCGAGCCAAGCCTGCAGTTGCCAGCGGACCCGCTCCCCCAGCATGCGCTCATTGAACGGGTCGGCGCTTCTCCACGTTCGATTGCGGATAGCGCCATCTGCAGCTTCTGCCTCCACTTCGATGCGATGCGGTATTGCACCTCCAATGGCTGAGGATTCAAGCAACTGATGGGCCAAAGACCTTGCGACAAAAGCCACTTGCTCTAGGTTCTCCAAGGGAGGATCGAACTTCTCCTCGATGCTCATATCCTCAGCGATAACTCGATCGAGGGTGTCGCGGTCCTCGCCACACGCCAGTTGATGCGCACGCAAACCATCAGGGCCAAAACGGGACACCACCGCATCTCGAGGCAAGTCGGCTAACTCGCCAAGAGTTCCGATGCCGAGCCAGCGAAACACCGAAGCTATGTCTTCGCTGCCTAAGGCGGCGACATCAAGAGCGGCACGAAATGCGTCGTCGTCGGCAACTACATAGATGGGGTCGCCATCTGTAGCCAACTCGGCGGCTCGTCTTGCTGCGAACGGGCCGGCGGCAAGACCAATGCGGAACCCAGGGCCGGCAACAACATCGATCTCTTTTGCTACCCGATCCACCAAAGGAGCCTCGCCGCCGAAGTAGCGGATGGCCCCGGTAACCGGGGCCAGGATCAAACCAGGTGACATGACCTCGATACGAGGAATCAATGTTTCAACGGCAACAGCCACCCGTTCGAATCTGGCCATTTCGGCACCGGGATCATGTTCGATAGTGACGACGATCGGGCACACCGCTTCTGCTTCGCGGCGTCGCATCCCCACCTGGACACCCGCCTCGGTTGCCATCTTGTTGACAGCAACCACCAAGTTCTTGTCGTCGACTGCCTGGCAGGGCTCAGCCGGTGGCACGTCCGGACAGCGCAACGGCCAATCCGGAAACCAAACGCAAAGCGTTCGTTCCATCATCTTTTACCTCTACGAGCCGGGTCATGCCTCGCATTGCTTTGCCGGATGCCTCGAAGATCAGCCTGCGCTCACCAAGCCGACCATGGCCTTGTTCGGTGCCTTCCCAGAGCACTTGACGGGCTTCGAGTTTCAAGTGGGCCATACCGTTGGGTAGGTCACCCTGGACGGGGCGGAGAATCAACGGGGTCTTACGGTTGCGGGCCAGCGCAACAAGCTTATGTAACTGTGCGGGCTTGATCCGTGCCGGCACTTCCGCATAGACAGCGCCAACCCCTTCGAGAAGATGGGCAGCAACTCGCGCCCACCGCACCGGGTCATCACAGCGGACCACCACTAAACGTTCCGGGGATATCCCACTTTCCCAAGCTGCCGGTGGGCTCAACCAACCTCTGACATCAAGGTAGGCAACGGGTCCCAGTTGCTCACGAGAGGCCAGCATGACCAAGCCAAGCCGGGTTAGACCAAAACCGGGATGACCAACTAGACCGGTGACTCGCCCTGGCTGGAGCGACAACAAATCGGGTGATGCAACATCATCAGCCAACGTCTTGTATTTCTCTAGCTGTACCGCGTCCGCCACCGTCTCCGCCTAATCGGGCCACCAACCCTATCGAACATATGTTCGATAGGCAAGGGGGTCGCGAAAGGTTTCCTACCCCGTTACCGCTGTCCCCACAACAAGCCCGACCAGGCCGCCACCGAGCAAAGCCCAGACAACAGCCGTCCCCAGCTGGCTCCGGCTGGGACGGGACACAAAGACCGGTACCCCTATCGCAAGAGCTGCTCCAGCAGCGGCGGCACGAAAGGCACCAGCATCGAAAGAAACCGCCCCTGGGCAGGTGCCGCCAAACGCAGAGCAGTGCCCAAATGCGTAGACGACCATCACCATGCCGAGACCGACAACCACGCTCATCCCACCAACGATGACTCGAAACGCCCCGACCGCTCTGCTCTGATACCAAGGACGTCGCTCTGCAAGTTGCTGGTACATGTTCTACCCGGTGATTGCGATGACCGGCTTTCTATCCGAATCATCGTCGCCAGGCTCTCGATGCAACATAGGGGAAAAACCCCCAAATCCCAGATCAAGCTGTTCTTGCGTACAAATCTGTCGCAGATTCGACGCAATGTACGCACGTTCAGTTTCTTAGTCGGCGGACTCGTCGCCATCGTCGCCGTCCTCACCGGCTGGGGCTTCTTCGTCATCGACCCATGGTGGAGTCTCTTCGGTCTGACCGCTTGCTTTGCGCTCCGCCTCACGTCGCTGCGACCAGCGGAAGAACAACCAGATAATCGGCAACACCCAGACAAATGGCAGAATCGCACCGGCAAGCAGAATCAGCAGCCCACCAATTGTCAGCAGCGCCTCGACACTTGCTTCCAAGCCATCGCTGAACCCTGGCAACCCACCCGGATCCTCAGCACTGATCGGCATCGAGACGGTGGCAGCAACCTCGCGGCCCTCCACACGGTTCCCATCTTGATCGACAGGCTCGGCGCCGACCCGGGTCTGGGTGCGCTGATTGCGTTCGACGACCATCTCATGGGCAAGAGTCAAAGACTGGCCGGGCTCGAGGATGCCTGCTGCATCGCCCCAGACCACGATCAGATCGCTCAGTTCGACATCAAGCACCGCATCACGAAGCGTGAAGCCCGCCAGCGGCGTATCGCCGATGTTGGTGACCTCAAAGCAAACCGTTGCCGGTTCGCCCTCTTCGACACTGATACCACCAGCGGCGGGACACGAAACACCGTCGTCGTGACCGGGGAACCCTCCGACAGAGAGGCTGAGATCGGGAGCGCTAAGCGCCTCGGTGAGAGTGAGGTAGATAGTGGCCAGATCGACTCGATCTTGGAGGGTGCGGAGTTGACCCCGCATCGTCTCCAGATCGGTCTCCCGCTGTAGGAGTTGATTCTCGAGCTCGGCAATGGTTGCGATATCACTAGCTTCCTCCAGAAAGCCCTTGAGACGCTCCACACTGGCTTCTGCGGTGCTGATCCTGCTCTCGAGATCCACGACCCGTTCGGTCACATCATCCGCAGAAACGTTCTGGGTACGAACCTCGCCGACCGAACCCAGAAGCGCCAGGGCCTGCTGGAAATCCCCGGGCAGCACCTTGAAGGTCAGAATGCTGAGAGGTTCCGGAGATCCTGTGGTCTGTTGGCCAAAGAGGAATCCGCCGAGGTCCTGGACGATCTGGGTCGCCTCGGCACCGGCAACCGCAACATCGGTCACCGCCACAGTCATGTCGGCAGTGAAGATGATGTCCCGCCCCAGCGAAGTGGTCTGTAGCAATGCCCCATCGACGCCACCGCTGCCCAGCGTGTCGGACAGTTCGGCTACATCGGTGGGAGCCTCGACATCGCCAGGTGCTGCCTCGATCTCGGCGACACCACCGTCTTCGAGGGTGGCCGCCGCCTCCCGGAACTCTGACGCCGAGTCATCCATGCCACCCGAGCATGCGGCCAAAACCATCATCAGTACGAGCATCAGCGCCGCTATCGGCTGCCACCGGTTGATTCTCAAGTTCATTGCCGGGTCTCCCCTGTTGTGTACCGGGTAGGACGTATGCACCGGCACACTGGTTCCCAAACGAAAGCCAGAATCAACCAGGGTTGTCCGTAGAACTACCCCGGCAATAGGCATACGATGAAGGCAGAAGAAGGGGTCACCATGGACGAAGACAACCGACGCCAAGGTCACACCAACTACGACTGGATCAACGGGATGCGGGTCGGGATGATCGCCGGCGCCATCGTTGGGATCCTCATCGGGGTGGCTCTGGGCAGCTTCCCTTTCATCTGGTTTATCGCCGGCACCGCTACTGGTGGATTCATCGGCGCCAAGAGCGCGTCACGGTGGTAACCCACCGCTGCATCTTGACTAGTTGAGGGAGCCGGGACGAGGTACCCTTGGGGCAAGACACTCCCTATGAGAGGAGCCTCAAGTGTCAGTTGCGAAGGTGATTGAGATCACGTCTACTTCACCCGGGTCCTTTGAAGATGCGATTCGAAAAGGCATCAGCAAAGCTCAGCGAACCATCGATGGTATTCGAGGGGCCTGGATTTCGGAGCAGAAGGTCGTCCTCTCTGACGACGGCACGATCAAGCATTTCCGAGTAGACATGAAGCTCACCTTCCTCCTCGAGGACTAGGGCCGAACGTTTTAGACACGACTGAGGCCCCCGGCTAATCCGGGGGCCTCAGTTGGTTTTGGGTTCGGTTCGTGCGGGCTAGAGACCCTTTTCGAACTCGTCCTCAAAGGACACGACGGTCCGGTTGGGTGTATCGGAGCGCTCTGCACGCTTCTCGTTGCGACCGCGGTCACGGCCACCACGGCCCCGGTCACGGCCACCACGATCACCACGATCCCGATTGCGATCGCCACCACGGTCAGACCGCTCGGAACGATCGCCACCACCACTGCTGGTGGGCGTGTTCTCGTCAACGAGCTGCACACCATCGGCGAGGTCAAGACTGACCTTGCCACGATCATCGATCTCACGAACGAGGACGTTGACCTTGTCGCCGAGGGCGAGGACGTCCTCGACCCTGTCGATGCGCTTGCCGCCACCCATCTTGGAGATGTGCAGCAGGCCGTCACGACCGGGAAGGATGTTGACGAATGCACCGAACTTGGTGATGTTGACAACTTCGCCTTCGTAGGTCTCACCGACATGAGCCTCCGGGGGGAAGCCGATGGCGAGAATTCGCTCGCGAGCGAGTTCCATCGATGCGGTGTCGGCAGCGCCAACCCGAACGATTCCCTCGTCATCGATCTCGATGGTGGCACCGGTCTCTTCTTCGAGCTCACGGATGGTCTTGCCCTTTGGCCCGATGACCTCACCGATCTTGTCCTTGGGAATCTCGATCGCTTCGATCTTCGGTGCGTTGGCGGCGAGCTCGTCACGGGGCCCGTCGAGGGCGCCCGCCATCTTGTCGAGGATGAAGTGACGGGCGTCACGCGCCTGTCCCATCGCCTTTACCAGCACATCTGCCGGAAGGCTCTCGATCTTGGTGTCAAGCTGCAGAGCGGTGATCATGTCACGCGTACCTGCGACTTTGAAGTCCATGTCACCGAGGTGATCCTCGGCGCCGAGGATATCGGTCAGGGTGACATACTTGCCGTCCTGCTCGATAAGACCCATGGCGATCCCCGCCACCGGAGCCTCAATCGGGACACCAGCGTCCATGAGGGACATCGATGAACCGCAGACCGAAGCCATCGAGCTGGACCCGTTGGACATGAGCACCTCGGACACCAAACGGTAGGCGTATGGGAAGTCCTCGATCGCCGGAATCACCGGGAGGAGGGCCTTCTCTGCCAGAGCACCGTGGCCGATCTCACGACGCTTGGGACCACGCATGAAGCCGGTCTCACCCGTCGAGAAAGGCGGGAAGTTGTAGTGGTGCATGTAGCGCTTGGACTCTTCGATGTCGATCGTGTCGAGCATCTGCTCCATGCGGAGCATGCCGAGAGTTGAGGTGTTGAGCACCTGGGTCTCGCCACGCTTGAACAAGGCTGACCCGTGGGCCTGGCCCAGCAGACCGACCTCAATATCGATCTGACGAACGTCGGTAAGGCCACGACCGTCCATACGCACACCGTCGTTGACTACGCGAGAGCGCATGACGCTCTTTTGCACCGACTTGATTGCCTTCTTGGCAGCGGACAGGGTCTCGCTGTCATCTTCGGCGATCTCGAGTGCGTCCATGACCTCTTCGGCAGTCTGCGATTCGGCATCCTGGCGAGCGTGCTTGTCGACGATGGTGCCGAGCGCCTCAAACTTGGGGCGGGCAATCCCATCGACACGAGCAAACAACTCTTCCGAGTAGTCCTCGTCAACCGGGAAGTCGACATGTGCGATCTCTCCGACCTGTGCCCGCAATTCAACCTGCATATCGATGATCTGACCGATATAGGTCTTGGCCTCTCCGAGACCGCGGGTGATGCTTTCCTCGTCGCTGGGGGGCTGACCGCCGCTGACCATACGATGACCGTGCTCGGTAGCTCCGGCCTCGACCATGGCGATGTCGACCTCACCGGCAGCATTGCGCTTGCCGGCAACAACGATCTCAAAGACGGACTCTTCGAGCTCTTCGTAGGTCGGGAACGGAATCCACTCACCGTTGCTCAATGCGAGCTTGACGGCGCCGAGTGGGCCGAGGAACGGGATCGGGCTGACCGTCAACGCAGCAGAAGCGGCATTCAGCGCCGCAACATCGTAGTCGTTGATCAGATCGGCCGACATGATCGTCGCTACGACATGGGTCTCGTACAAGAAACCATTCGGGAATGAAGGACGGAGCGGACGGTCGATCAAACGAGCCGTCAGCGTTGCCTTCTCTGTGGCGCGTCCTTCACGGCGGAAGAACGAACCGGGGATGCGCCCAACGGCATACATCCTTTCTTCAACATCCACTGTAAGTGGGAAGAAGCTTTGCCCCTCGCGCAGTTTCCGGCTTGATGTAGCCGTAACGAGGACGTCGGTGCCGCCAATGCTGGCAACTACGGCGCCGTCTGCGAGGAGAGCAAGTTTGCCCGTCGAAAGGACGAGCTCTTTGTCGCCAATGCGACCGCGTACTGTGGTCTCTGCCACGCGCGTCTCCTTAGATATGGGGAGAAAGCGGACAATTGGCAGTGGTCGAACTTCGGAGCGTGTAGGGCCCCGCCGGCGAAATCCGACCACTGACAACTGAGTGCAATCTCCCGCTGTCGTGTCGTTGAGAACATGCAGAAGGCGGCACTAGGCCGCCTTCCAGAGTTCTCTATCGCCTCAGGCCAAGATTGGCAATCAGGCTGCGATACCTTTCGACATCCTGATTTCTGAGGTACTTGAGAAGTCGTCGGCGCTTGCCAACCATCATCAACAAACCCCGCCGACTGTGATGGTCTTTTTTGTTGACCTTCAAGTGCTCGGTGAGGTGGCTGATGCGCTCGGTGAGCAACGCAACCTGAACCTCGGGCGAACCCGTGTCAGAGTCGTGCAGCCCATGTTCTTCAATAATCGTCTTCGTGTCTTTCACGCAGAAGTTTCCTTTGAGAAAAGAAAGCGCGGACGAACGTCCGGCGAGGATCATAACACGTTGGCACCCAATGGGAAATCAGCCGTGACGACTCGCCCCGTCACAATCCTGGCACCCGTCGATTGGCAAGCGAGTCGGACTCGCCATGTCACAAGCTTGGCACCCGTCGACCGGCGGCGAGTCGGAACTGGCGAATCGCAATGGGTGTCGTCCGTGGCCTAGCTCGGCTTGATAAAGGTGCCGGCCTCGTGATCTTTCACAACGCCCGGGAAAGCAAGGACCTTGTTGTGCATTGCGACGTACACACCAGGGTCAAGAAGGCGTACCGCGGCAAGAGCCTCTGTGAGATTCTGCATTGCATCGGTGTTGCGCAGCTCGTATGGGCGCATCGCCCCCGTGAGCACAATCGGTGCACAGGGAACATCGAGACGATGAGTGGCTGCCCCAGATTCGGCCAACCGATCGGTGCCGTGGACAATGACAACACCGTCGCTATCGGCGGCTGCCGCCAAAGCGGCGGCAGCGATGGCCGCATGGTCCGCGGTATCCATGTCGAGGCTGTCCTTGTTCATCAGCCGCGTCCGCTGAATGCTCATCTCAGGTAGTTCGAGCTGGGCAAGCATATGGTCGAGCACACTCGTCTCATTGCGCAACTCACCCGAACGGGGCTGATACGTCTTCTCGATCGTGCCGCCTGTCGAGATCACTGTAAGCCGGAAGCTACCCAAGGTCGTCACTGGTCAAGGCCTCGACCTCAATCTCGACTTTCCAGGCAGGGTCCAGCAGCGCGGCGACGACAACCATGGTTGCGACGGGTCGGACCGCACCGAACAGTTCGCCATGGGCGCGACCGATGGCATCAGCATCATCAGCATCGGTGATGAACATCCTGGTCCGCACCACCTCGTCGGCGGAACTTCCCAACTGACCGAGTGCCTTGATGGCAATCTCACCGCAGCGCAGCATCTGGTCGTAGGCCGATTCCGCGACGGCTTCCCCCGGTTCGGGGATAGGGGCAGTACCGGCGATCTCGACCCTGCGCCCGCGGCGAAGACCACGGCTAAACCCGTAGAGCTTCTCGTACGGCGAACCCGACTCAACTTGGATACGTGTCATGCATGTCCTCCAACACCAGCCGGGCAGCCGCGACGTCCTTGTGGATCGCGGCAACCAGCTCCTCAACTCCGTTGAATTTCTGTTCAGATCGCAGCCTCTCGACAAAGTCGAGCTCAATGGTGCGGCCGTAGAGGTCGCGTTCGTAGTCGAGCACGTGGGCCTCAACTACGTACTCGGTCCCACCAAACGTTGGCCTGCGACCGATATTGACGACGCCACGGTGGACAACTTCATCGATCGAGATCCAGACGGCATAGACACCGGATCCCGGCACCACGGTGCCGGCGAGTGACTCCAAGTTTGCAGTCGGGAAACCAATGGTGCGGCCGCGTTGGTCGCCCGGCACAACGACACCACCAAGCCGATACGGGCGGCCCAGCAGACGCCCCGCCGCGATCGCATGGCCTTCCTTGAGCAAAGCCCTGATCACGGTCGAACGGACCGGCACCCCTGCCTCCAGGATGTCGACATCATCGACTTCGTAGCCATGCACCTCTCCCATGTCCCGCAATAAGGTGATGTCACCAAGCTGGCGGTGGCCGAAGCGAAAGCCGCGACCGACTGCAACCCGTTCCGCCCGCAGGGTGGTGACCAGGAGCTTCTCGACGAACTCCTCAGCGGGCAGGCGCCGGAATTCATCGTCAAAATCTATGACCGCTGTCGCGTGCACCGCCAAGTCGGCCAGCATCGCCAACCGTTGGTCGATGGTCGTGAGCAGCTTCGGTGCCGAGGCAGGATCGATCACGCTGACCGGATGGTTGCGAAAGGTCACTACGACAACAGGGAGCCCGTGGCTGCGCAACGCTTCCAGCACACGTTGGTGCCCAAGGTGAATACCGTCATAGACGCCAATAGTCACCGCAGTTGAGACGTCAAGGGGCTGCCAATCCCGATAATCGCCTTCGAGCACCTTCATCCGATTACGACCTCCGGCGACGCCTTGCCGCTCTCGACACGGTAAACGGCCGCCAGCCGCCCTTCGTCATCAACGATGCGGACCGGACCGGTCTCGGGCAATTCAGAATGCAACGCAGGGGCAGGAAAAGACAGGCCGTTTCTTACGCCGGCCGCAATGTCGGCGCTGACCACCGCCTCCGCCATGTCGGGCAATCCATCTCGAGGGGTCAGGATCGCATCCTCGATCGTCCCGGCTGCGGCTGCCTCCTCGAGCGCCGCCATGCTCCAAGCGTCCTTCACATGGAGCGATCCGTTACGGATGCGACGGAGTGCGTTGAGATGCGCTCGTCCGCCAAGTGCCTGTGCGATGTCGTCGCCAAGGGTTCGTACGTAGGTGCCGGTGCTACAAACAGTGCGGAAGGTGACCTCTGGATAGTTCGAAGGGGCAAAGTCGATCAATTCGAGTCGATAGATATCGATCTCCCTGGCTTCTCGTTCTATCTCGATGCCTTGCCGGGCCAGCTCATACAGCTTCTTGCCACCAACCTTCCGCGCCGAAACCATCGGAGGTACCTGTGCAATGGTCCCGACAAACCGCTCCATGGCTGTCTCGACCTCGTCTTGGGTGACCTGCATTTCGGATCGTTCCAGAATCGCCCCATCGGCATCGAGGGAGTCGGTCGCAACACCAAACTGAGCCTTTGCCACGTACTCCTTGGGTGCGGCCTGGACAAAGCGGAGCAATCGGGTAGCTCGTCCCAGACCAACTACAACAAGACCGGTAGCCATCGGATCCAGTGTCCCGGCATGGCCGACCTTCTTCATCCGAAGCAGGTTGCGTACCTTTGCAACCACATCGTGAGATGTCCACGCTGGGGGTTTGTCCACCAGTACGAACCCGGCATCGACCGGATTCACGCTAGATCCGCCGTTATCTGGGCCACGATGGATTCGGCCGAACCTTCGGCAATGAAGCCGGCAGCGTTGAAGTGGCCACCCCCTCCGAATCGACCGGCGATCTGGCTCACGTCGACACGGCCCCTGGAACGGAGGCTGCCCTTGAACTTGTCATCACCGATTTCACGGAGGAGACAGGCAACGTCAGACTCCTCGGCGACTCGGATCAGGTCGATGAGCCCATCGGCATCCTCGTATTTGAGGCTTGCGCTAGCGAGATCGTCCCGGAGCAGTACGGACCAAACGAAGCGGGCGTCCTCATCCAAATGAGCCCGGCTTAGAACCGCACCAGCGACATGCAGATAGGGAAATGGTGACTCCTCATACACGTGCTGGCCGACGACTGGTGGGACAACACCCGCTTCGAGCAAGTGTGCGGTTATCTGGTGGACCTCGGCACTCGTGGCCCCGTACTGGAATCGACCGGTATCAGTCACGATGCCCGTATACAGCGCCGTTGCGATCTCGGTGGTGATCTCCCAGTCCAACTCGGCTAGCAGCCTATAGACGACCTGAGCGGCCGCGGCGGCCGACGAATCGACAACGAGGATGTCACCCAAGTTGCCGTCGCGGGACAGATGGTGATCGAGCACGATGACCGTCTTGGCACGCTCGACTATTGGCAGTGCGCTCCCCAACCGATCTGCGACTGAGGTATCAACCACGACCGCGACATCGATTTCTTCTGGTACATCGAGCGGCCGCAGCAGCGTGCCGGTGTCGAGGTAGCGAAACTGCTTGCCGACAACAAATGGTTCTCCGAATGTCGCGTAGGCCTTCTTGCCGGCATTGGTGGCCGCACCGGCAACCGCCAACATGGATCCAAGCGAATCACCGTCAGGACCGATGTGGCCCATGGTGACAATCGTGTTTGCGGCTCGGAGCGCAGTTGCCGCTTGCTCTAGGGGTGTGCTCACGAGCTCTCCTCTTTCTCCTTGAGGTCTTGCAGCAATGCGTCCATCCGTATGCCCTCATCAATCGCGGGATCGACGATGAACTGGAGGACTGGTGTGTATTTGAGCCTGGTCTGACTACCAATCACAGCTTGGAACCGTTTTGCTGCGCTCTTGAGAGCAGCTGCGGTTTCCGCGTGCTGTTCTTCATCGCCGATCACCGAGTAGTAGACCCGGGCGTTGCGCAGGTTCGGTGCTGTGTCAACACCGGTGATGGTGAGGAACCCAATGCGAGGGTCCTTGAGCTCGGTTGCTTCTTCTGCGATGACTTCGCGCAGCAACTCGTTCACCTTCCGCATCCGCGGCGACTTTGGCTTGCTCATTCGGGGTTCTCCAGGTGACTGACGGATACGCCGATCAACTCGATGTCGTGTCGTTCTCTCATATGGCGCTCCACGGAGTGCAGGATACGATCAAGCTGTGACGCTTGCGGCGCAACCGCGGCAACGCCGAGCGCGCTGCGGTTCCACAGGTCTTGATAGTCGACCTCGGATACGGCAACACCAAAGGTGCGGGCGACATGACTGGACACCGACTTGACCACGTGACGCTTCTCTTTCAGCGACTGCGCATCGCGAATCCGCAGCTCAAGCCGAAGGGCGGCGACAAACATGCCACCCTCCTTAGGACCGTGCTGAACAATGCCAGCTCCGACCCATCGGCGCCGCTGTTACTAGCGATCGGTCGGAACGGACGGGTCTGCGCAGCATCTGTCCACCACCCTCCTAGACGCGGGCGATCTCGCGAACCTCGAAGGACTCGATCGTGTCGCCTTCCTTGATGTCACGGAAGTTCTCAAGACCGATACCGCACTCGAACCCGACAGCGACAGTGGGGACGTCGTCCTTGAAGCGACGCAGCGAAATGATGCGACCTTCGTAAACGACAACACCGTCACGGACAACGCGAGCCTTGGCGTTGCGGTTGATCTCACCCTCAGTGACATAGCAACCGGCCACCTTGCCGAGACGTGGGGCTCGGAAGACCTCGCGCACATCGGCTACACCGAGGAACGATTCGACCTCTTCCGGTGCCAGCTCACCCAACAGCATGCCCTCGATGTCGTCGAGAAGCTCGTAGATGATCGAGAAGGTACGTATGTCGATACCGGTGTCCTTTGCCGCGGCACGCGCCGTTGCATCAGGACGAGCGTTGAATCCGTAGATGACGGCGTCTGAGGCCTCAGCCAACATGACGTCATTGGCAGTCACACCACCAACGGCGCCTTGGATGACCGAAACTCGACCATCTTCGCGGGTGATCTTGCGCACTGAGTCGCGGATGGCTTCAAGTGATCCCATCGCATCGGCACGCACGATGATGCGCAACTCAGCATGATCAGCAGTCCGCAGATTCTCGAGAAGGGTCTCGAGGCGCTGGGTGGCAGTCGGCACGATATGGGTCGCAGACCTCACCAGATGCTTGCGTTCGTCGGCAAGCTTGCGGGCGGTGCGGTCGTTCTTGACCACCTCGAACATGTCACCGGCGGTGGGAACGTCGTCCCAACCCATGACCAGAACCGGTGTTGACGGCCCGGCCGACTTCACCTGCTTCTCTTGGTCGTCAAACATGGCGCGAACTCGCCCGGAGACACCGCCTGCGACTATCGAGCTCCCCTGCTTGAGGGTGCCCCGCTGGACGACGATCGTGGCCACCGGACCACGCCCGACTTCAACACGGCTCTCGATGACCGTTCCCACCGCTGCCGCATTGGGATTGGCTTTGAACTCTTCGACCTCGGCGACCAGAGAGACCATCTCGAGAAGGTCTTCAACTCCGTCACCAGTAAGCGCCGAAATCTCAGCGGACACCACGTCTCCACCAAGCTCCTCAACCACGATTCCGTGCTGAGTCAGTGCGCCGCGCACTGCGTAGGGGTCGGCGGTCTCGAGATCCATCTTGTTGATGGCGATGATTATCGGAACGTCGGCTGCCTGCGCATGGGCGATTGCCTCTGCGGTTTGTGGCATAACACCATCATTTGCGGCAACAACGATGATGGCGATATCGGTGACGTTGGCACCACGCGCTCTGAGCGCCGTAAACGCCTCGTGACCGGGGGTGTCCAAGAAGGTGATTCGGCCGTCACCGCGCTCCACCTGGTAGGCACCGATGTGCTGGGTGATGCCACCGGCCTCACCGGCGATCACGTTCGCCTGGCGGACCGTGTCCAGCAGCTGGGTCTTTCCATGATCGACATGGCCCATCACCGTTACGACGGGAGGACGAAGCTGAAGACTGGCCGGATCATCCTCGTATTCGACGAGGTGACGGTCAGGGGTGAGGTCTACCTCGTCCTCTTCCTTCTCATCTACCAGAACCTCGTAGCCAAATACCTTGCCGAGAGACTCGAGGGCGTGCTGGGGAATCGTGCCGCCACCGGGCACCATCTCGCCCATACCCATGAGTTCTTTGACAACCGTGCCGGTTCGCTCGCCGATCTCGGTGGCGAAGTCGACAACGGTGATGCCGGCGGTCACTGCAATGATCTTCTCATCGCTGTCATCCACCGCAGGCTCTTCGTCGACTGCCTCCGGCACAGGCGCCGGCTTTGGCTCGGGCTTGGGAGCAGCCTTTGGCTCAGCCTTCGGCGCCGGCTTTGGCTCAGCCTTCGGCGCCGGCTTGGGCTTGGGAGCAGCCTTTGGCTCAGCTTTCGGAGCAGGCTTGGGCTTGGCTGCAGCCGGTGCATCCGCCTTCTTGAACGATGATGTAACGAGCTCTTCCCCGGCCTCATCGAGACCGGAGGAGGCAGTCTTGACCGCAAGACCCAGTTCGCGGGCGCGCTCAAGCACGTCCTTGGACTCCAATCCAAGCTCGCGTGCCAACTCGTAAACGCGCTTCTTAGCCAACTGTCACCTCCGAGATACCCATTGTGGCAGGCGGTTAGACCGCCGGATCTTCCTCGCCAGCGGGGGTATCCGCCTCGTCATCTACTACTTCTACTTCTACTTCTTCGTTCACCGTCTCTGCGACAGCTGCCTCGGGGGCGGCGTCGGCGACGGCTTCTTCTGCAATCTCTTCTTCAACAACGGCGACCTCTTCGGCCACCTCAGCCACCTGCTCCTCAGCGGCTTCAACGGCCTGCTCCTCAGCAGCTTCCTCAGCGACCTCAGCTACCGCCTCTTCAACCGCATCCGCAGCAACAGTCGCTTCCTTAGCCGCTTCTGCCGCCGGCGGTACCGGAAGACCGGTCTCCTCGTCGATTTCGAGACCAAGATCTTGGCTCTCGGAGCGAATATCGATCTTGTACCCGGTGAGTCGTGCGGCGAGTCGAGCGTTCTGCCCTTCCTTGCCAATGGCCAGCGAGAGCTGGTGGTCGGGGACGATGACCGTCGCCACCTTCTCTTCTTCGTCGAGCCGAACCTCTTTGACCCGGGCGGGGCTGAGCGCCTCGGAGATGAAGGCACGGGTGTCGTCCCGCCACTCGACAATGTCGACCTTCTCTCCACGCAATTCGTTGACAACCTGACGCACTCGCGACCCGCGGGCACCAACACAGGCGCCGACAGGATCTACGTTCGGGTCGTGTGACAACACTGCAATCTTGGTGCGATGACCCGGCTCTCTGGCGATTGCTCTGATCTCGACATCGCCGTCCACCAATTCGGGGACCTCGAGTTCAAACAACGACCGGATAAACTCAGGATGGCTGCGCGAAACAACAATCTGTGGGCCCTTGCCTTCGCCGCGGACCTCGAGGATGTAGGCCTTGATTCGGTTGCCGCGCTCGAGCCGCTCGTACGGGATTCGTTCCGACCCGGGCATGATCGCTTCGGCATTGCCCAAATCGAGCATGGCGTAGCGATGATCCGAGCTCTGCACGATTCCGGTGACGAGATCGCCTTCGCGACCGTCGTAGAGATCGAAGACCTGCTCACGCTTGGCGTCGCGCAAACGTTGCGTAATGACCTGCTTGGCGGTCTGAACCGCAATCCGGCCGAAGTCATCTGGGGTATCCACCCACTCACGAACGACGTTGCCGTCTTCGTCGAGTTCTTGTCCGTAGACGGTGATCTCGCCGCTATCAACGTCAATGGTGACGCGCGCCTCTTCGGCCGCACCCGGAGTCCGCTTGTATGCCGAGACGAAGGCATTCGCAAGCGCATCCAGGATGGTCTCGATCGGAACACCTTTCTCGCGCGCAACTCCTTCGAGCGCATCGAGCATCAGGTTGAAATCCATTGCCGTCCTCTCCTCACCGTTTTCCCGGTTTAGAAGCCTTCTCCCACTCAAACACCGTCCGGGCCGAGACGACATCACCGTAGGCGATTTGTCGCTCATCCCCATCAACGTCCACTACGAACGCATCACCGTTTGCCCGTGCCAGGACCCCGCGGTGGGCGTGCTCGCCACTGATGGGCTCCCGACTCTTCACTTTCACATTCCTGCCAACCGACTTCTCAAAGTGGCGTGGCCTGCGCAGCTTACGTTCCAGTCCAGGTGATGAAACTTCGAGTGTGTATGAGCCGGCAACCGGCTCCTCCTCGTCAAACAGCCTCGACAATCGGCGTGATAGCTCGGCTAGCTTGTCGACACCGACGCCTTCGTCAGCATCAAGAGTGACCCGTACGACAACACCAGGCTCTTTGCCGACGATTTCGAGATCGTCGAGTTCAATGCCTTCGGCCGCCACATATGGTTCGACTACGGCCCAAAGCCGTTCGACCTTGCCGGTCACCCTTCTCCTCCTAAACACCTGCACACAAAACGAGGCGGGCACAGGCCCACCTCGAGAGAGATCTTCTCCGTTGGACCAACGATGATAGCACCAACTACGAACCGCTCCGCCTAGGCGATCCGTGCTGGAAGGCTGCGGAGGAAGCTACCGAGCCGCTTCCACCCGTTCGACAACGGCCGCCACGACGTCGGCAAGCGACATCGTCTCGGTGTCGCCCGTTCCCCGGGTGTTCACCTCAACGACACCGTCGGCCAGACCGCGGGGCCCGATGGTGATCCGGTATGGGACGCCAATAAGCTCGGCATCGTTGAATTTGACGCCGGGTCGCTCCTTGCGATCATCGATGATCGTCTCGATGCCGGCGCTCTGTAGCTGCTCGTATACGCCGTCGGCGGCTCCGAGCGTCTCCTCGTCGAGCTTCAGTACCGTGACCACAACCTCATAGGGAGCAACCGCGACAGGCCACGCAATCCCCTTCTCGTCGTGGTGCGTCTCCACGACCGCGGCGAGATTGCGCTCCAGCCCGATTCCGTAAGAACCCATGTAGATGGGACGGCTCTTTCCGTTCTGGTCAAGGACCATTGCGCCAAGCGACTCGGAGTACTTGGTGCCTAGCTTGAAGATATGCCCGCATTCGATGGCACCGAAGACATCGATCGGCTCACCGCATGCGATGCAAGGCTCACCGGCTTTCACCTCACGCAGGCTGGCCCATGAGCCGACCTGGATATCTCGCTCGACGTTGACGCCACGCAGATGGAAGTCGTTCTCGTTCGCACCTGTTGTCATGTTGGTGCGGCCCCGCAGCGCAGTGTCGGCAATGATGGTGACGTCGGAGACATCGACCGCACCAAGGCTGCCCGCATCGGCGCCAAGCAGTGCCTTGATCTCCTCGGGGTGGGCGGGCCGGAATTCGATTGCACCGGTCTCGTCCTGCAGCTTTTGCTCCTGGAGAGCGTGGTCACCACGCAGCAACACAAGCGCAGTTTCTCCATCAAGGACATACACAAGAGTCTTGATCTGCCTGTCTCCGGCGGCACCTCCGTCGAAGCTAGCGAGATCATCGATCGTGCGAACCCCTGGAGTTGCGAACTTCTCGGGATGCTCCAGTCCCTGCTCGTCCACCGCCGCAGGCACTCGGGTATCTGCCCGCTCGACGTTTGCGGCGTAGTCACAATTCGGACAATGTGCGACCAAGTCCTCGCCGGCGCTCGAGCCCACCATGAATTCGACGGAACCGCTGCCACCCATGGCCCCAGATGACGCTTCAACGGGTATGGCGTCGAGCCCGATGCGTTCAAATATGCGCTTGTAGGCGGCGTAATGGGCGTCGAAAGCCCGGTCCAGGCCTTCCTGGTCGATGTCGAAGGTGTACGAGTCTTTCATGGTGAACTCGCGGACCCGGAGCAGCCCTGACTTCGGGCGGGGTTCGTCACGGAACTTAGAGTGGATTTGGTACCAGATCTGCGGCAGCTGCTTATAGGAAGTCAGCTCGGTTGCGATGGTGGTGAAGATCTCCTCGTGGGTCATCCCCAACACGACCTCACCCGACTTCCGATCAAAGAGGCGGAACATCTCGTCACCCATGATCTCCAGACGACCGGATTTCCTCCAGATCTCTGCCGGATGTAGGGAAGGGAAGAGGAATTCTTGACCACCGATCGCATCCATCTCTTCCTCGATGATCCGGCGGATCTTGCGCCGTGACCGATACGCCAGCGGTAGCAGCGTGTAGACGCCTGCCATCAGTTGGCGGATGAATGCGGCTCTGACAAGCAGCTTGTGACTTACCGCTTCAGCATCGGTTGGATCGTCGCGAAGGGTCGGGATGAAGGCTTTTGACCAGCGCACGTGGGCTCCGGGATCGGTTGGGAATGACCGAGATTAGCGCGCCCCCGGCAGTCGCTATCGCGTTACCACCGTGTAGCCGGAGACGCTCGACAGACTGCTCTCGATCGAGACGACGTGCCGTCCTGTTGCTGCGGCGACCATTTCGACCGATGCGTTACTCCCGATGAAGCCGGATCTATCGATGTCTTCGGCCACGATCGTCCCTCCCGGACCGTAGACCCGCAGTGTGGTTCGGGCGGCGGACTCGACGTCGATCGCCGCCACATCACCTTCATCAAGATCGAGGTAGAAGAAATCCCGATCACCGCCAACGTCGAAGATCCCGGCCAGAGAGCCCTGTGCCGGAAGCGTCTGCCCGTGATCGGGATCCGGATACGAGATGATGGGCAGTGAGCTCTCCAGGGTGCCCTCCGTTGCCTGGGCGGCGTCGGCGACCACCAGAACTGGGAAGGCAAACCCCGGCACGAAGTCGATCTCACCCGCCGCGGCGACAATCTCTACTCCATCGATCGTTGTCGCCGAGAGATCCAGGTCATCGCCCGTCCACTCGACGTTCACATCTGCGTTGCCCAGGAACCATCCAAGGAACAGTTGCTGATCCCACTCCCCCTCCAGGGCAAGCTGGTTCGAGCGGCGGGCCCCACTGTGCGGAAGAAACCTTTGCTCCAAGCCGCGTACCTCCGAGCTGGCCAGCAGTGCATCGACCTGGCTAACGACATCATCGACCGAAATGGATGTCAACGTTGCGGTGCTGCCGAAAGTGCTGATCCCCATCAGTCGCCCGTATCGGTCAACCACCGCCCCTCCGCTCTGGCCGCCAATCGCCGGAGCTTCGATTGTGAGCCAGCGGACCCCCGTGAACTCCCAATCGGCCACACCGAGCAGCTCACCCGAATCGATCGTCGGTTCGGGTGTGAACTCAAGCGGCGCCGGGTAGCCGACGACCCAAAGGTCGTCATTGGCGGCCAACTCAGCCGTGGTTCCGACCGAGATGGGTGCCGGTTTGCGGGTCAACCGGCTGATATCAACAACGGCGAGATCAACAAACGGGTCGATGGCAAGGACACGTCCCCGGAAGGTGGCACCGTTGAGAAAGACAAGCGATACCGTCGCGTCCGGCCATACAACGTGGGCGTTCGTAACGAGATAGTCCTCACTGATGACGACACCGCTTCCGGTCCCCTGTTGGGAGAGAACAAAGCCCACCGAAGGAGCCACGCTGTCGAGAATCCCTTCGACTGACATCGGGATCAGGGCCTCTTGAGGCGGAACCGACGTGCTCGTGGTCGGAGCCGGTTGCAGGATCGGCTCAACCGTCGTTGTGGTGGCAGTTGCGAGCTCCTTGGCAGCGGTCTCCGTTGGCAGCTCATCAACCGCGGCTGATGGCTCAACCACCTGCGGAAGCAGCAAGAGCGCAAGCAACGAGGCAGCAACAGCGAGACTGAGGCGAACACCGCCCCAGCTCGTAGCGGAGCTTGCCGTCACTCGCTCGCCACGTCGGCAACCGCGGCACGACGCTCTTCGGCACGGTTGGCGTCGCCACGCATCGAGCGCAGCTGCAGCGCCTCCTCCTCGGCAAGATCAGCCGCAGTAACGTCGGCGGCGGCAAGACGGGCGTCAACACCTTCGTCGGCAAGCCGACGCGCTTCGTCAACAAGCGCCGTAACCATGTCATGCTCCTTGACCACACGCACCACATGTCCCTTGATGAACAAGTGTCCTCTCCCCCGACCGGCCGCGATACCGATGTCGGCCTCGCGAGCTTCGCCAGGGCCGTTGACGACACACCCCATCACAGCGACCTGAATGGGGAGACCTTCGGCCTCGAGTGCCGCCTCGGCTTCTCGCACAACCTCGATCACGTCAACCTCGGCTCGGCCACATGAGGGGCAGGCAATCAGGTCGAGACTCTTGCGTTCCCGCAGACCCAGGTATTCGAGGAGCTTTCGCCCCGCCTTGGCCTCTTCGACCGGATCAGCCGTGAGTGAGAACCTGATGGTGTCGCCTATGCCTTCGAGAAGCAGCGTGGCGATACCGGCGACCGATTTGATGAGACCACCTGGGGGTGGTCCCGCCTCGGTTACACCGAGGTGGAGCGGATAGTCGATGCGCTCAGCAAGAAGCCGATAGGACTCAACCATCGATGGCACGTGGGAATGCTTCACCGAGATCTTGATGTCGTGGAACCCAACGTCCTCGAGGTACCCGATCTCGTGGAGCGCCGAATCGACCAACGCCTCGGGGACAGGTGCACCGTACTTCGCAAGCAAGTCCTTATCGAGAGACCCCGCATTGACCCCGACCCGAATCGGGATGCCGGCGTCCCCCGCTGCCTTCGCAACGGCCTTGATGTGTTCTTCCTTGCGAATGTTGCCCGGGTTGAGCCGGAGACCGGCAACGCCCGCTTCGATCGATGCCAGGGCAAGCCGGTATTGGAAATGGATGTCGGCAATGATGGGGACCGGAGAACGCGGCACGATCTCGGCAAGACCTTGCGCCGCGGCGACATCGTTGCAGGTAATGCGAACGATGTCGGCTCCCGCACCAGACAGGGCATACACCTGGGCCAGTGTTCCGTCGACATCGGCGGTCTTGGTCGTCGTCATCGACTGAACGGAGATTGGGCTATCTCCGCCGACCGCTACGGGACCGACATGGAGCTGGCGCGAGGCGCGGCGAGTGATAGTCATGATGGCCTCATGCTATTCGATCAGAACGGCCGCGCTACCGGGCTACCGGTAACGGATCAACTATGTCGAAGTAAATGCCGAGTACGCCGATCGCCATGATGAACACAAACACGGCAGCAGCAATCGGGAGCAGCCGCCGGACATCGGCCTGCCGACCCCGGATCTTCTCATAGAGCGCTACCGCAAAGTGGCCGCCATCGAGCGGATACAGGGGGATAACATTCAGCGTTCCCACAAAAACGTTCACGTATGCCATCAGGAAGAGCGCAAACTCAAGCCCGGTGGCCACCCGCACCAACCCAATGACGCTGACGGGACGGGCTTCCTCGAGGACTGCGGAATCCTGACCAAAGGCCGCTCCGACCAGCTGTGGAGCCTTGCGAACCATTTCGAAGAGGCCCTGTAGCGATAGGACAGCTGTCTCTCTAATGAGGCCAAGCGAGGTACCTATCGCGGCAATCGGACCGATGTCGATCTCTTCGCCCGCCGGCCCCACACCAACGAATCCGATGGTCTCGCCGTCCACCTCACGTGCAGCAAAGACCACGTCGACCGTGACCAATTCGCCTTCGTGTTCGTACTGAACTTCAGCCGATTCGGCTGGACGGGCGTGGGCAAGTTCGACGAAGTGGTCCCAGGTATCAATGGCAATCCCATCAATCGCAACCAGGCGATCTCCCGGCTGGATCCCGATGACGTAGGCAGGCGTTGCCACCACGTTGTCATTTGTCTCGAGGACAACCTCGGCCCCGTCTCGCTCGACGACCACGGTGAGTGTGTCGTTGGGAGCCTTTTCGGTGATCGTGGCAACGGCAGCCAGCGGGACTCCGTCGATCGAGATCACCGAATCATCCGCTTCGAGGACGAGCGGGATTGGTTCTGCGGCCCCGCTATCGGTGGCCAAAACCTCGATTGTGTTGTCGACGGTCGTTGACGGCTCAAAGGAGTTCCAGGTGACCGCCACGATGTAAAAAAGAATGAACGCGATGACGAAATGGCTCGCAATACCGGCCAGGACCACGATTGACTTCTGCCAGAACGGCTTACCGCGATAGGTGCGGTGCTCTTCCTCGGGAGGAACGTCCTCAAACGGGTTCATTCCGACGATGCGGACATAGCCACCGAGCGGGATTGCCTTGACGCCATATTCGGTTTCGCCGCGAGTGGTGGACCACAAACGCGGCCCGAATCCGAAGAAGGCCTCGGTCGCCTTCATGTCGAAGTACTTGGCCATCACGAAGTGGCCTGCTTCGTGTATGACGACCATCGCCAGCATGCCGACGATAACGACTATCGGTCCCATTGAGCCTGTCCTAGTTGTTTGGGTCGCACCACGCTACCCAGCTCTCACGTTTACTTCGACATTCGCAGCCGCAACCTTGCGCGCAGTCTCGTCCACAGCAAGAACATCTGCAACGCTTGCCAGGTCAACTACTGGAATCTGCTCGAGAGTCGATTCAACGATATCGGCGATTGCCAGGAACGGTATGCGTCCCTGGAGAAACGCGGCGACCGCCACCTCGTCGGCGGCATTGAGCACCGCAGGCGCAGAACCGCCGATTCTCCCTGCTTCATACCCGAGATCGAGACAAGGGAATACCTTGCGATCCGGCTCTTCGAACAGCAAGGGCGCCTTTGTGAGATCAAATTGCTCCATATCTGCCTTGACCCGTTCCGGATAGGTGATCGCATACTGGATCGGGACCCGCATGTCCGGATCGCCCAATTCCGCTTTGAGCGTGCCGTCCACAAACTCGACCAGGGAATGCACAATGCTCTGCGGATGCACCACCACGTCAATCTGGTCATATGGAATGGCATACAGATAGTGGGCTTCGATCACCTCGAATGCCTTGTTCATCAGCGTTGCGGAATCGATCGTGATCCGAGGCCCCATCGACCATGTCGGATGGGCGAGGGCTTGGTCAACGGTCACGTCGTCCAGAAACTCCTTGCTCTTGCCCCGGAAGGGACCGCCCGATGCGGTGAGCACCAGACGGCTCACTGATGCCTCGGTTTCGCCGACCAAGCACTGCCAGAGAGCTGAGTGCTCGCTGTCTACTGGGATGATCTCGCCCGGTCCCGCTGTCGCCGCGGCGACCACGACCGGTCCGCCTGCGATCAAGGTCTCCTTGTTGGCCAGTGCCACGCGGTTCCCGGCGTCGAGGGCCGCCACAGTTGGGGCCAAACCCGCAGCACCAACAATCCCATTCACCGCGATTGTGTGCGGAGTTGCCGCCATCTCGAGCAAGGCTTCAAGCCCGAACGACACGCGACGGCCCAGCGTCGATATGAGCATGTCCTGCTCTTCGGCAGTGGGCCCAACAGCCACCACAGCAGCATCAGGCACCCGCATCGCCGAATCGACCAGGGACTGGGATCCACGGAACGCGGCGATCCCGGCAACAGGGCTGCCGAGATACTCGGCTACGTCGAGGGTCTGCTGACCGATCGAGCCCGTAACACCGAGAATCAATAGGGGCTTCAGGTGAGCAGCCCCATCCAGGAATACACGATCCACAGGGCGGGGATGGTGATGATCATTGCATCGATGCGATCAAGAACGCCACCGTGTCCGGGCAGTATGTAGCCCATGTCTTTGACTCCAAGCGCCCTCTTCAGGACCGAAACGGCCAAGTCACCCAGCGGGCTCACCAAGGCAACGACCGCTCCGATCACGATCCCATCGACCAATTCGAATGGTTCTGCCCAGCCGAGGGCTGCCCCAACCCCAATCGCAACCACTACTCCGGCGAGGTAGCCCTCGATCGTCTTCTTCGGCGAAACAACTGGAGCCAGCGGACGACGCCCTATCCGACGACCGACGAAGTACTGGCCGATGTCCATGGCGGCAACGGTGACGACGAGCGCAAGCACCAGCCAAACGTATTCGTCAGACTTGAAGAAGTCGAAGGCAAACGCTCCGAGACCCCCAATCCAAGCGGTCACAAGAAGGGTTAGCGACGAGTTCTCCAGAGCCGAGCGACGACCCGGCACTGTTGCGTAGAACAGGTAGATGGCGACGGCCGTGAGCAACAACGCGATCGGGATGGCAACCGGTCCCGACGCCCAGGTCCCAAGCAGAGCGCCGGTGATTCCGACGAACCCGAATATGGACAACGGTCGATACCCGCCTCTGATGAGGGCGGCAAACATCTCTCCTGCAGATATGCCGAGGACCAGGAACACAAGGACCCCGATACCGTATGGCGACAGCAGCGATGCGCCAAACAACACCACTAGACCTACAGCGGTCAGCACCCGCATTGGCAAATCGGAGGGTGCAGGCGGCTCGATGACGTCGGAGGTCTCCGCACCGCCCTCGGCAGAAACCACATCCTCGAGCCCAACCAGACCGCTTTCTAGACCAGGGATCTCAGCCGACACCGCGATTTGCTTGGTGTCCTCCTCCTCGGCCCTGGCCACCGCTTCCGCCAACCCGGCGTACTCTCGGGTAGTCGCCTGCAGGTAGTCCTCGCTGGTAAATGACTCGAAATCAGCGAGGTCATCGTCGACATCGTCTGAATCCTCACCCCACAACGAGGCAAAGGAAGCCTGGTCGGGTTCCGCTGGAGACTCGACGTCTTCCTCCAACTGGTCAACTGGCTCCGCTGGTTCCACGTCTGCCGGATCGCTGACCGAACTGTCGGCCGATTCATCGATCAGCTCATCCATCGGCTCTGGTACCGACTGGAGAAGTGGTGGGTCCTGCGACTCGGGCTCGTCTGATTCGGTCTCGGGCGCCTCGGTGCCGACGACGGGGAAGACAGAGAGCTCCTCGGGGTCAGTAGCCGGGACCGTTTCGACATGATCGAAGGGTTCTGGCTCTACGAGCACCTCTGGAGTGGGCCGTGACTGCTTCCGACCAAAGACGCGGCCCACC
>JAAETI010000769.1 GCA_024228555.1 bacterium
CGTAGCCGACAACCGATAGACGGGTAACGGGTCCGGGAGGACACCCAGGGACGACTCTTATTCCAGCGTGACCGGCTCAAACCCTGATACACCGGCACTTCGGATAAGTCACTACCCGGACCCAACCTCAACACTACGCCCAACCCGGCCCGCTGAACAGGCCAGGCCAACCAACCGCGCCCTCACCACCCGAAAAACTGCCCCTTGACACAAAGAGGCTTCGATATCGGGCGGTTGGGGAACCGAGCGTTATGGTAACAGAATTGTTGATCTGGCACGGGAAGGCCAGCGGTGCCGGTGGGGTCATCGAACTACGTTCGCCAATCTCGGAATCCTTTCGTGGGCGCGTTGAGGAAATGCGACGGGGAGGCCGGAGAGGCATAGCCTCGTACCCGATCTAGCCGGTTGAGCAAAACGCTCGTAGCTCCACAAAGGCAGCCGCTCCAGCTCGCACTTCGGCGACTTCGCTCTCGGTGAGGCTTGCCAGCCATGCATCGCTACTCGGATGAGTCAGTTCGAGTATGTTCACCGCTGACGTGCAGCCACCGGAGGCCACTCCGTCATCGGATTCTGTCAGCCTCACCCAGGGCCCAAATCGCTCCATCGACGGAGCAACGTATCCTCCCGGGAGAACAACATCTCTGGCAGGGTCGCTGGAATGAACCAGCCGCCTCTCGACCACCGACGTCGGACCAGTAGATCCAATTGGATGGACAACGCGGTCCTCAACACGGACCTCGATACGATCCAGAAGCGCTAATGCTTGTGGATCTAGCCTGGAGCCGTCCTCGCTAAGGGCAAGCCACACAAACAAACCAACTAGAACACCGAGGCTTACGGCCGCTAGCTGTGACAACCGGGGACGTTGTCCCTGGCGGAATGGTGTGATTGGTGGAGCCCTCCGAGCGAGACTGTGGGTTGAACGACTCACGGCTCCCAAGGAGGGCTCATGACTTACGCTAGATCACAGCATCCAAACG
>JAAETI010000770.1 GCA_024228555.1 bacterium
ATCGATGACTTCGGTACGGGCTACTCATCGCTGAGCTACCTGCGTTCGTTCCCCGTGGACGCCATCAAGATAGACCGGTCCTTCATCGGAGAGTTGCACCACTCCTCGACGTCCAATGCGCTCATCGACGCCGTGGTGAACCTGGCAGGAGCCCTCGGTGCCTACACCGTTGCTGAGGGGATCGAGCACAGCGATCAGGCCAGTCAGCTTCGCAAGCTCGGTTGCGACCATGGCCAAGGGTTCTACTACTGCAGGCCAGTCAGCGCATCGGCTCTCAGCACCCTGCTCAGGCAACACCGCGGAGATGAGGACGAACCTCTGGACTCCTGGCGCCGGTCATCACAGCTGGTTCAGAAGCGCTCATTTGATGTAACCGTTCGTGATGGACTGCCGGCGATCCAGTCGGTGGCAGCCGACATCGAACAGCTTGGTCGAGATATGGCGGTACCAGTGATGGGCACTTGGCCCTGGTTGCGTCAGTGGGCCGACTCGTTCTCCAACTGGTCGCCGATGCTGATCGAGGTCAGAGCCGCCGATACCGGTCTACTGGTGGCCACGGCCAATCTGGCCCGCATCGACCGGGCGCAGGGGTCGGCAATCGTGGCCATGGGCCACGGAAGCTCCCTCTACACCGCCCTTCTGGCTAGAGACGATGCCGCCGCAAACGCGTTGGCCCACGCGGTGGCCGACACCCTGAACGATATGCCAGACGCATGGTCACTGGAGCTCGAGCAGGTCCATGAGCTCGACCCCGCGGTGAGCCAACTCGTCGAACTTCTC
>JAAETI010000771.1 GCA_024228555.1 bacterium
GATGAGTCGCTGTCGACCGGCCACGCGCTCGGCTTTGACTTCCCGCTGCCCAATGGCGGCACGACGAACACAATCGATATCTGTTCGAACGGCTACATCTGGTGGGTCTCAGGCTCGAGTTCGAAGATCGATCCGAGCCCATCGGGAACGGAATTCGACAGCGAACCGGCGAGATTGTGTCCGTTCTGGAGCGACATCAGCTTCGACGGCATCGCCGACGACGTCTACTTCAATACCTTCACCGACCGCGCCGTCATCACCTGGAACCGTGCCAAGAAAGCCAACACGTCCGCGCCGACACCGCGCCTGTTCACCGTACAGTGCCAGATCTTCCGCTCTGGGCGAATCCAGATCTCCTACTCCGGTGGGATCCCTACCTCGGGTTTGTGCATCGTTGGATGGACCCAGGGCGGCGGTACGAACGGCAGCTACTGGCAAGACTTCACCAACCCGTGGGATACTGCTACTGATCCGACCGTCCTTGAGGTGTTCTCCGGCTCGATCTTTCCGTACGACATCGACGGGCACATCCTGAGTGGCGGACCGAATGGCAATGGAGGCTACGCCGGTGAGATGATCGAAGGTGGATGCGCAACGGCTATTGCGAGTTCCTACGGCCAAGGCTGCGGCTCTAGCGGACTCCAGATCCTTAGTCTGTCGAGTGAGTACGAACCTGTAATCGGCCAGGACATTGCACTCAAGCTCGAATTCGTCTTCTCGACGTCGACGGCCGGGGCGCTACTCCTCGGCTACGCCCAGCAGTCTGTCGATCTCACTCCGATTGGCGCGACAGCCTGCACTCTGCTGAGCAATTCGATCACTTCGCTGCCGGTCACACTCACGGGCTTCGACAGCTACGCCGATTTGACCGTCCCTTATATTCCCGCAGCGATCGGCCAGGTTTGGTATGCCCAGGGAGTAACCATGACCCCTGGCGTCAACCCGCTCGGTGTGCTGACCTCGAATGGCCTCGCGCTGACCATCGGAGAGTTCTAAAGAACCTGCCCAGCCGACGCCACGACGAGTTCACAGCGGCTTGTATCGACAAGAGCGAGACCCTTGTGTCTGAGTCGTGCGTCGACTTGAATGACGACTGAGAACCACGGCGTCGGCAAACCGCGCTCGCGAACTGC
>JAAETI010000772.1 GCA_024228555.1 bacterium
CCAGTTCCTGGAAGACGAAGGCATCGATGGCTACATCGCCTTCGGGCGGGAGAGCAAGAGCGCAAAGGAACCGGATCCCGACCTGCGAGCCTCAGCTCGGATGTTCCAGAAGATGCAGACGAAGCGTGCGCGCGATCGTTACCGCAAGCGCAAACATCTGGCCGAGCCGCCGTTCGGGTGGATCAAGTCAGTGCTGGGCTTCGACCGGTTCAGCCTGCGAGGATTCACGAAGGTGACCGGGGAGTGGGACCTCGTGTGTTTGGCTACGAACCTCAAACGGATGAATGGGAAGATGGCGTGGACATGAAACCCTCGGCGGCTTCCAGGGCAACCCCGGCTCACACCCGATCCGGAGCCTTCGCGGTCCCGGGCGCCCCAGACCCTACTCACCGCAACAATTCAACCGAGAATCCCACGCTACGCGGCCGATCTCGCTTCTACCGCGCAGACTCCTAGTACAATCACCTGATGGCCGTACCGTAGGAAAGAGGGCGGGCGACCCGCTTCATCTCGGTCCCGAGTTCGCGTACGGACGATTCTCGTGGAGCAACGCTATCACCGGCGTATCTGATGGGGATCCGCCCGTCATATTGGTTGTCGATGAGGCGACAACGGGGCGCTACTACCTAGAAGTGACAGGGACAGGGAATGGGCCGTTCGTTGTGTCGGTTGATGGTGAATCGCTGTTGGAGGGAAGCATCATGGCTGGCGAAACCCGGAAGATTGTCTTCGACTACCTGGATTCCGGCAACGTTGCAGGAGAAGTCACAGACTTCCCCCCCGAGGGGTCTATTGCCCCATTCTTCGGTGAGATCCAGTTGGGTGCACCATTGCAAGTCGTGGCTGTGGGTATTCGAGATGTGGATGGCCAAGTTGTTTCGGTCGACTGGTCGTTTGGCGATGGTACGAGCCTGCAGGGTGATGGCGTCGAACACGTCTATTCGGTGCCGGGGTCGTACACGGTAAGTCTAAGCGTGAGTGATGACGCGGGGAACACCACGGTGGAGACCGCCAACGTTGTGGTGATCGCTCCACCGGACCCTCCTCCGTCGGGTCCGCCTTCGATCAAGATGGCTGTCTCAGTTGGTGATGACATCATTCCAACCGGTCCGTTTGGAGCGATCGCGGCGAGGCTTACTCGGCCCGCGGGATTTCGCCTGTCAGCGCTCGTTGGCAACCCAGGGGCGAGTGGAGACAGCACGTGGACCTGGAGTTGGGGGGATGGCACGTCGACCGTGACTGCGTCCGGCCAAGGCACGTCAGGTGGTGGACTCAGAAGCGGCGCACCGCCTGGCTTCTTAGCAAGTGGTGCAACCCACAATTACCTTGACCCGGGAGAGTACGACCTCACTGTTACGTACGACGATGGCGTTCGCGATCCGGTCGTGGACCAGTCAACGGTCACTGTGCTCGCGCCGGACCTCGAACCCGCAGGACGTTTTAGCTTCGGAAGCGGGTTCAGGAGCTTCAGCCCTCCCGGGTTTCCTGGTGTAAGCGCCGTCTGTCCAGAGCCGGGGGCGATGTTGTCAATCTCTGGCACCGCAGACGTGCGGTTTCCGATTAGCGGAGGATGGGGGCTTGGACTGGCTCCGCTCGATGTTTGGCTTGGAAATAGGGATGGCGTGATCAACGGCGACTCGAACACTGATATCCTCGGTGAACACCCAAAAGCGGCCATACGTGATCACCTGAAAACCGGCCATAGAACGGGGAGTCGTCCAGGACGTTGAGGCGGGCGAGGCGGATAGCCTCGCCGGCCATGGCAAATGTCTTGGACGCAGAGAAACAGCA
>JAAETI010000773.1 GCA_024228555.1 bacterium
CGTGCCGGGATCGATCCCTTCACCGGGTTGAAAGCATCCTGCCCGGCATTGGAGCCGGCCACTGTCAGCCATGCAATCGCAGCATCGCGGTTCGGTGCGTTCTTCGCCAGGACAAAGCTGTCCGAGAGGAACTGGAAGTTGCCGCCCGTACCAGGGGTGGCAGCCCACGTGTAGCCGACTTGTGGCTCAGAGCCGAGCTCCCTGAAGAAGCCTTCTTGCCAGTCGCCCATGATGTTGAACGCTGCTGTGCCGTCGATCACGAGTTGTCCGGCGTCCTGCCACGACAGCGCGGCAGAGTCGGAGTTCGTGTACGTCAGGGTCTTTGCGAAGTCATCCAGACCTTTGGTGACACTGGCATCGTCCCACGCAGTTGAGCCGTCCCAGAGTCCTGTCCACGCATCGGGGCCCATAGAGGCCAGCATGATGGTCTCGAACAAGTGCATCGTCGTCCACTGCTCGCCCATCGCCAAGGGGGCATCCATGCCACCGGCCTGGAGCGTGTCCATGGCTGCGAAGAACTCATCGAGTGTGGTTGGCATCGTGACACCGGCGTCGGCGAGGACGGTCGGGTTGGCCCACAACACGTTGGACCTATGGATGTTCACCGGGACGGAATAGATGTTGCCATCATTGGAGATCAGCGGAATGAGTGTCTCCGGCATGACCTCGAGCCAGCCTTCCTGGTCGTACAGGAAGTTGAGAGGCTCGATCTGATCTGCAGCCACGTAGGTTCCAATCAGCTCCTGGCCGGCGTGACCCTGCCAGCTGTCCGGCGGGTCATTCGCTTGCAGGCGTGAGGCCAAGACGGCCCGGGCGTTGGTGCCGGCGCCACCCGCCACGGCCGAGTTGAGGAACTCGATGTCAGGGTCGGTCGTCGCAAAGACGCCGATCATGGCGTCGAGGCCGGCAGCTTCGCCGCCACCGGTCCACCAGGAGAAGACCTCGACTTGGTCGGTCGTGCCTCCTGCTGCTGCTGTAGTCTCGGTATCACCGGCCGCCGCGGTTGTGTCCGCGCTGTCGTCGTCGCCGCCACATGCCGCCGCCAGGAGTGCCAGTGCCACCAGCGCTGCCGCAAAGCGGAGTGTTCTTTTTGTCTTCATTTTCGGTATGCCCTCCTCAAAGGGGAGTGATCGGCTCCACGTTGAACCGACCGCCCAGGAGGATAGTGTCAGGAGGGATTAGCGACACTATCGAGAGAAGCGGGATTGCGACCGCGGTAGCGAATGGCCGCTCGGTCGGAGAGGAGGCGCCTAGATCGTCTTGGTGACCTTGGATAGGCCGCGGGGCTGGTCCGTATCGAGACCCTTGATCGTGCCGAGGTGGTAGGTAAAGAGCTGCGCCGCCACGATGGACGGGATGGGGCTGACCCACTCGGGCATGTTGGCGATGGGAATGCCGTACCGGGCTACTTCAAGGGCTTCGCTGCGGTTTGAGATGGCGATGCTGCGGCTGTGTCGCTCCTTGGTGACGTTGGTGAGCAGCTCCAGCATGTCGTCGAACAGAGGACCGTCGGGAGCGATCGCCAGCAGCGGGAAGCCAGGTTCGACCACCGCGATCGGGCCGTGGCGAAAGTCAGCAGTCGAATACGGATGGGCGAGCACGTAGGTGACTTCCTGCACCTTGAGGGCCCACTCGTATGCCGTGGAATGGTTGTAGCCGCGACCCAAAACGGCGCACGCCCGCACATCGGCGAAATCGGCGGCGACGTCGGCAATGTGGTCCTCGATCACCAGCACCGATTCCACATAACCGGGGATGTTGTGCAGCTCGGCACCCGTCTCGCTGGAGTCGAGGGCAGCCGACAGCATCGCGACGGCCAGGAGTTGTGCGGTGTAGGTCTTGGTGGCTGCAACCGCCAGCTCCTCACCGGCGTTGATGTTGATCACCATGTCAGCCTGGGCGGCCAGTGGCGAGTCCGGTTCATTTGTTATCGCCAGCGTTGGCCGACCTTGGCGACGGCCTTCGGCGACGACCTCGACCAGATCCGGTGATTCTCCCGACTGTGAGATCCCGACGACAAGAGCCCCATCCAGGTTTGGGGGACTGTTGTACGACGTGAACAACGACGGCGCTGCGAGAGCGATGGGGATACCGTTGTGGGCGGCCCACAGATACTTGGCGTACCGGGCTGCGTTGTCCGAGGTCCCGCGAGCGGCGATGAGCGCATAGTTGAAGTCCGCTGCCCTGAGCTGGGCGGCCACCGCGGCGAGGGGCTCGGTGTTGATATCGAGCACCCTGCGAAACACATCGGGCTGCTCACCAATCTCAGAACGCAGGGTCATACGTTGTCTCCAGTGCTCAAACCATGTCCGATCGGGTATTGCTCCGACACCGTCACCGGGAGCCGTCCCTCGAATGCGGATACTCCAAACAACGCTGCTGCAGTTGCCTCCAGCGATGATTGTCGCAGCCCGTAGGAACATACATAGGTCATTGCCTGGTCATAGACGTTCAAGTCATATGGCGTCCGCATCGCAACTGTCACCGTAGGGACGCCGGTTGCGATCAGCTCGTTGACGAGTGTGGCCTGCTGGGGGTCGAGTGCAGCAGCGATGGTGCCGACCACAATCAAGTCGTATTCGGCGGCCTTGGAACGCATGTCGGATATGTCCTCACTGCTTGGGGGATGACCGACAACGAATTCGTCAACATAGTTGTGATGGTTGCGCAGAGCTGTGGCGAGTCCAGGTTTCACGAGCGATGAAGTATCCGCCGGTGTCAGGTCAATTGGGGTTGGCATGATTGCGGCGACTCGTGCAGTCTGATCAAGACGCAAGGGGAGAAGTCCAGCCTCGTTTCTCACAAGGGTGATGGATCGACGCGCTGCTTCGGCGGCGAGGTCAACATGTTCCCTGCATTCGACGATTTCTACTGGGGGCTTTGCCGATTCGGCGATCCAGCGACGCAACTCGCGTGAATTGGCGACCGCATTCGAAAGCCGCTCATCCGAGATGAGCCCGCGATGGCTGGCGAGGGCCAAGCCCTGCTCAACCCGCTCCTGGGTGTCACCCTTCAGGAGCATGAGGTCTACTCCGGCTCGGATTGCCGCGATCGCATCTATCACCTGTCCCGACCCCTGGGCGATGGCGCCCATGTCGAAAGCATCCGTAATAACCGCCCCGTCAAACCCAAGCTCACCCCGCAAGAGGCCGGTGAGCACGGCATGTGACAGAGTCGATGCGATGTCGTCGCGCTCGGTCATCCCGGGAATCGCAAAGTGTCCCGTCATGACCAGCTGAGCACCAGCGGCTAGGCCGGCGCGGAAGGGGACAAGCTCCTTTTCCTGAAGCCGCTGCCGATCATGATTGATGACCGGGAGACCGTAGTGGCTGTCGACCTGTGCATCCCCTTTCCCTGGGAAGTGTTTGACCGTCGACAGCACCCCAGCCTTGCGTTGACCAGAGATGTAGGCCGCAACGTGGTCGGCAACCAACTCGGGGGTGTCGCCAAAGGCTCTGACCCCAAGGGCCGGGTTGTTGGGATTCGTGTTGAGATCGGCCGCAGGTGCGTAGTTCAGGTTCACCCCAACCGCCAGCATCTCGAGGCCCATGGCGTGACCAATCTGCTCGGTTAGATCGACGTCGCCGGCTGCTCCTAGCGCCATGTTGCCTGGGAAGTCGGTGGTCCCGGTCAACGCGATGAGCTGGCCGCCCTCCTGGTCGGTGGCGACCAACAGGGGTAGCTCCGACGTGTTCGCCGATTCCAGCGCTCTCGTCATCTCGTGTACCTGGGCAACTGTCCTCACGTTGTCGAACGAGAACAGCGTGAAGCCGGCCGGCGGATTGTCGGCAATCCGCTCCAGCATCGCGGCTGGGACAGTGGTGCCCTCAAAGGCGAGGACCAGCGTCTCTGCAATGTTGGGAAGGCTCATCCTTTCACCGATCCTGCCAATAGCCCACGCACAAAGAACCGCTGCAGGCCGAGGAATACGACAACCGGAACGATCATTGTGACGAACGCTCCTGCGGTCAGGATGTGCCAGGCCTCGCCGCGTGACCCGACCAGTTCGTTGAGTTGGGCAGTTACGACGGCAACCTCAGAATCGGTACCGAGGAAGACAAGAGCGATCAGCAGATCGTTCCAGACCCAGAGGAACTGGAAGATCGCAAACGACGCCAGCGCCGGCAACGAGAGCGGCATCACCAGACGGATGAACGCCGTGAAGTGCGATGCACCATCGATGTGTGCGGACTCGAACAGGTCCTTTGGTAGTTGCGAGATGTAGTTGTACAGCAGGTAGACCGCCAGGGGAAGACCGAACCCGGTGTGAGCCAGCCATACGCCAAGGAAGGTTCCGGTCAGCTCGAGATCGGTATAGAGCTGCAACAGCGGGACCAGCGTCATCTGCAACGGAACAACCAGCAAGCCGACGACCATTGCAAACAGGAAGCTGCGGCCGGGGAACTTCATCCACGCAAACGCATATGCGGCGAAGGCCGCAAGTGTGATCGGAATGACCGTTGCCGGGATGGTGACGATCAACGAATTGACGAACGCATCGAACATGCCGTCTGCACCGAGTACATCGGTGTAGTTGGTGACAGTCCATTGCGCTGCCTCGAATGGGTGGAGCAATGCTGTCCACCATCCGCTGGTTGCGATGTCGTTCGGTTGGCGTATCGAGCTGATGAGAAGGCCAAGCGTTGGCAATGACCACATGGCGGCGATGAGAACAACGGCGATACGAACCGGAGCCTTCTGCGACCACTTCTGGACCTTTGTTGGTGTCGATGCGACATCCAGTGTCTTGCTTGAAGTCGTCATGCGCCGATCCCCTGTCGTCTGAGGTTGCGCACGTTGAGCACCATGATCGGCGTGACCACTACCAACAGCACAACGGCGAGAGCGCTGGCCCTGCCAAAGTTACGGAACTTGAACATCTCGGCAAACATGCGGTTGGCAATGACTTCCGTGTCGAACTTGCCGCCGGTCGTCACAAACACGATGTCGAATACTTTGAGGATGGCGACAAAGATCGTCGTCGCCACAGTGATGACTGACCCCTTGATCGAGGGAACGATGACACGGCGGAAGATCTGGAATTCGTTGGCGCCATCGATCCGGGCCGCCTCGAGGATCTCGCCGGGGACTCCCTTGATGGCAGCGGACAGGATCACCATTGCGAACCCGGTCTGGAGCCACACCATGATGACGATGAGGGCGAGCGTATTGAGAGGTGCCGTTTGTAGCCAGGCGATTGGATCGCGGCCAACGGCGTCGAGACCAGCGTTGAGAACACCGATCTGGGGCTGACCGGGTGGTTTCCATTCGTAGACGAACCCCCACACCACCGAGGCGCCGACCATCGAGATGGCCATGGGAAGGAAGATGAAGGTCTTGGCAAGCGCCTCCCGCTTAACACGGTCAACCAACTGGGCGATGATCAGACCGATGAGGACGCTGCCGCCGGTACCGAGGACTAGCCAGAGGATGTTGTTCCTGAACGCAACCAGCATGTCGGGATCGGTTAGCGCGAATTTGTAGTTCTCTATTGCGCCGCCGTCATCGGTGATAGAGGTGCTGATGGTGTTGATCGCTGGGTAGACCAGAAAGAAGCCGAGCAGCGCAACTGCCGGGCCGACGAACAGGAATGGTCGCAGTCGTTCTGCCCACCTGGGTGAGAACAGATCGATCACACGATTCGCTGCGATGAATAGGGCCCAGACGCCGGCGATGCCAACTGCTATCGCGACGACGGCGATGATCAGTTTGTTGGTGATCGGAGAGAGGCCCGAGGCGCGGATGGCCTCTGCGCTACCCCCCGCACCGACCAGGTCGTAGAAACTGGCGAATAGATTGGATGGTCCGTCGGGGTTCTTGAGGAATGAGAGGCTGGCTCGCAGGATCAAGACGATTGCCGCCAGGATTGCAACCGACGAGATGATCTCTGTCGGTGTGTTCCGGGGCGCCGCCGAATCCTGGGAGGGAGCCTTGGTGGTGGGGGTGTTGTGAGTCATAGTGAGGGTTGGTGGGGAGCCTTGCGGCTCCCCACCATCTCCATCTAGTTGCTAGGCCAGCTGTTTTCGATTTGCTCAAATACGCCTTCGGTGTCATCACCGTTGGATGCGACCCAATCGACCATTCCGGACCAGAAGGTTCCGTTGCCAACCTCGGCCGGCATTGTGTCGGATGCGTCGAACCTGAAGGTTGTTGCTCCGTTGAGGATCCGAGCCAACTCGTCGTTGGGGTAGGAGGTGTACCAATCAAGCGGCACGCTCTGGTTCGGGGACACAAAGCCACCCGCAGCAATCCATGCTTGCGCCGACTCGGCGGTCGCCAGATACTCCATGAATGCACGGACCTCAGGGCGGTCGTTGAACATCATGAACTGGTCGCCACCACCGAGGACCGGGCTGCCGTACTCAGCTTCGATCTCTGGGAAGTAGAAGAACGAGCTGTCAACACCCGCTTCGGTTCCCTCTGGCCAGAAGCCGGGGATCCATGCAGCCTGCTTGTGCATCCAGCATTGCGGGCCTGCGGCGTCGAACATTGGTGTCTGGGTGTCTCCGACCCACGTTGCGTTGATGGCAATGTTGCCGCCATAGACATAGTCGGGGTTGAACCAGATGCTCTTCATGTATTCGGCGGCCTCGAGGACCTCGGCATCGTTGAACGGGATCTCGTGGGTGATCCACTTGTCGTAGGTGTCGGTCGGGGCGGTGCGCAACAGGATGTCTTCCATCCAGTCGGTGGCCACCCAGCCAGACGCATCGCCATGCTCGATGGAGACACACCACGGGCTGCCGTTGCCGTCAGCGACAATCTGGTCGCTCAGCGCAACCAGCTCGTCCCATGTTGTCGGAACGGAGTAGCCGGCGTCGGCGAATGCCTGCACCGGGTACCACACAATCGACTTGAGGTCACCTTTGTAGAACACGCCGTAGATGTCGCCGTTGTGGGAACCGAGATCAATGAAGGACTCGATGTAGTCGGTCTTCAACTGATCGACGTTGGTCCACTCGCTCAGGGCGACGAGCTTGCCTTCCTCGGCGAAAGCACGCATCTTGCCGGGCTGGGCGATCTGGGCAACGTCAGGTGCGTTGCCACCGTCGACCCGCACAGTGAGGACGGTCTCGTAGTCGGTGATGCCTTCGAAGTTGACGTTGATGCCGGTGGCATCGACGAATGGCTGGATTGACGCCTCGAAGTTGTCTGCCTCGGCGTCGACCCATTGGGCGAGCACCTCAACCTCTGTACCCGAGTAGTCACCGTTCCGTGCCATAGCGAGGTACTCATAGGGACCTTCGAGTGCAGGGGCGGCAGTGGTCTCCGCAGGTGCTGCGGTTGTTTCTGTGGTGTCATCGGCTGGTGCCGCTGTGGTCTCGGCGGCCGGTGCCGCGGTGGTGGTTGTGGCTTCGCTGTCAGCCGCACATGCGGAAACAACGAGGGCAAATACAACCAAGAGTGAGACGAGTAAACGCCTGCTCATACTTTTTCTCCTCCGTAGTTGGTCTTCTGTTTTTGTTTTTCCCGATCGGTCGGCCTAGGACAGTCGGCCGATTCGATCTGAGATTTCTTGCTGCATCCGGTCGATGTGATCGGCGACATGTTCCGCCGCGTCGGTCGTACCGGTGACGAGGGGTGTGAGATCCATTGCGTAGATGAACGCCTCGGCGCTATCTACTTCGTGGCTCTCCGAGAAGGTGGCATGCGCCAATCTCCGGCCCTGCGTGGCCAGGTCGTAGCGCTTGCCTCCTGCGATCTGTGAGTCGTAGACGCCCATGAGTGCTGCAGATAGGTTGGGGTGTGGCGTCACATCGAAGGCAACCTTGTCGTTGTCGGTCATCCAATCGAGGTCCCTCCAGACCTCGCAGCCGAACACCGCTGCCGGGCGCGTGTTGTCGGGGAGACGCCGTATCGCAGCGAGGGTGCGCAGCGTGACGGCGACATGGGTGTCGTGTTTGTCGGCGAGATTGTGGGTGTAGACAACAGAGGGGCGGGCTTGGTCGATCAGGTTGGCCAGTTCGTGGACGATCTGGTCCTCAGCGGC
>JAAETI010000774.1 GCA_024228555.1 bacterium
CTCGTGATCCGATCTTCATCGGCCCCTCCCCCACCGACCCAGCCTGTGTGGTTGTCACCCTGAGTAGCCCGCTGGCAGATGAGTCCACCGTTAGGAATCTCGTCGCCAATTGCACCGGATAGCGGCTACGATTGCTGGACCCAACAAGGTCCGATCTGCTGATCGGCATGGTGGGAAAGCCGGCTCGGCCATCGAGATCGGACGGTCGGTCGATATGCGCCTCTAGCTCAATTGGCAGAGCGTCGGACTCTTAATCCGCAGGTTCTGGGTTCAAGTCCCAGGGGGCGTACGCAGAGAAACCCCAGGTCAGGCCAAGATTAGCCGTCTGGGGTTTCTTCGTTTTGGCAGTCTAACAGGAGCATTTTGGCACCTTGGGTGCCTTAGACCACTGTTAGACTGCTTGTTAGACTTCAGCGATGGCGAGCGTGCGTGAGTTGTTCGAGGCCAAGGTCGACAGATCAGGCGAGCATCATCTCTGGCTCGGGGCTCGAACCAAGCGGGGAGCCGGCCAGATCCGAGTCGCAGGGAAGCTCCGCACAGCGATCCAAGTGGCCTGGGAGCTGGAGAACAGCGAGGTTCCAGATGACCATCGGGTGCAAGCCTGCCCCGATGCCCCGCTCTGCGTCCGCAGTTCCCATCTCTCGCTCGAGCCCTACCGGAGCAGGACGCCGAACTCGAAGTCAACCAAGAGAGCCGAACGTGGGAGCGGATCCATCAGCCGAGTCGGCGACAACAAGTGGAAGCTGACCATCGATGCTGGGCGAGACGACAAGGGACACCGCCGCCGAGTCACCCGAACCGTCCGGGGCACCAAGTCCGATGCCTCGCGCTCCCTCGCGGCCTTGAGTGTCGAAGTTCAGTCGGGCGAGCGGGTTCCCGCCCAGCACGGATCGGCCTTGACGGTCGCTGAGCTTGTCGATTGGTACATCACGTTCGCTCGCGAAGTTCGTGGCCTCGAACGCACGACCGTCTTCGGCTACCAAGAGGTATTCGAGGTGTGGCTCCGACCTCAGATCGGTCACGTTCTCGCCGAGAGGCTGTCTCCGGCCCAGATCGACGAAGCGTTCGGCCGTATGCGAGCCGACGGCACTCGCACCCAGCCCAACTGGGACGACGATGCCACCCAAAAACAGCGGCCCCGGCGACCCAACGACACACGACGGCCCGGGCCCGAAGTCAACCGACAAGAAAACATAGTTGGACATGGAAAGATATAGCGCCGGCGGTCCCGAGTTTCGTGGGTCCTAACCTCGGGTGCAGTCGGATCCGTCGCTGGAAGCTCCGTTCAAGCCCCCCGCAGTTTATACCGTTGACAGTATATACTACAGAGGGTATGCTC
>JAAETI010000775.1 GCA_024228555.1 bacterium
ACCTGGCCAACCAGGTGGCGCACATGGAAGTGCATCCGGAGTGGGAATCGGCATTGCGCGATGGGGAACAGCACATTGCCGAGTCGGTAGAAGAGGATGTAACCCGGGAGGAACAGTTACTCAATGAGGCACAGAAACGGTTTGAGTGGCTGATGAATCCCACGGGCAGCCAGTGGGCCACCTGGGCCACTACGGGCGGCTTTCTGTGGTATCTGGGCGTGAGCCCGGCGGCTGGCCTGGTCAACCTGAGTCAGACCGCCATCGTGGCCTTTCCGGTGTTGGCCTCACGCTATGGTGTGGGTGCGGCGCTGAAAACTCTGAACCGATCCGTTGTGGAAGTGATCAAGGCCAGACGGCTGAAGGGCGATCGGGGAGACTACAACCAGTGGGGGACGCTGAGTGAGGATGAGCGCAAGGCGTTTCGCCAATGGCACGCCGATGGAGTGATTGATACCACCCAGACGCAGATGCTCATGGGTGTTGTATCCCACGCTAATCCGTGAAGCCGTTCCCGGGTAATTTCGTACCGGACGAGACAACTTGTCCCGGATTATTTAGCGTCGATATTGGGCTGAAGGCAGGACGCCCGTGGCAGACGTGTTGTCTAGCCTATCGGGCATTAGATCGGCTCACCGGCCGATCAGACCGGTGAGCGCATGGGCAGGGCCCGGCGAACTGCGCCGAGCAATCAGAATGGCAGGTCGTCGTCGAACGGCAGTTCGAGATTAGGATTGTCGAGATCGCCGGAGTGCTCGAAGCCACGCTTGTGATCGTCGCGGACCATTGCCTCCAGCAAACCGTCACGATCGTGTTGCCAGAGAATCTCGCTGATCAGACGGCAGAAGTCGTAGACGGCGAGTTTTTGTTCAGGCGACCAGGTTTCCATGATCGCTAGTGGCAGGCGGGTTGTTGTCACCATCCGGCCTCCGTGAGGGCAGCCTGGACATGCTCGTCGGTAACGGTTTTCGCCTTGGCAATGGCCGCGGCGGTCAGCGCATAGTGGGCCAGGCGGTTGACCTTGCGTGGTAACGCCTGGGTGGCCTGGAAGATGGCCTCGATGGCCGATGGCTCGAACAGCGGCAGTTCACAGCAGGCCAGACGCAGGCGGTGGGCCAGATACTCGGGCAGTTCCTCGCGTCCAAGGCCGCCGAGGTGGTAGCGCATGACGATGCGTTGTTCGAGCGATTCGTGCACGGCCATGCGCAGGCGGCGGCGCAATTCGGTCAGGCCCACCAGCAGCAGGCACAAGCGGTTTTCGGAGTCCATTTCATAGTTGGTCAGCAGGCGCAGTTCTTCGAGGACGTCGTTGCGCAGGTGGTGCGCCTCGTCGACAATGAGAACGGGACGCTGTTTTCCCTCCAGCAACAACCGGCTCACTTCGGCGCGGATCTGGCGGAAGGCGCTGGCGCGATTGCGCTCGGTGGGCAGACCGAACTCCCAGGCGATGGACTTGTAGATATCCATCACGTTGCCGGTGGTCAGCGGGACATAGACCACGCGGTACAGGCCGGGGTGCAGTGCGTCGGTCAGGCGTCGGCACAGAGTGGTTTTGCCGCTGCCGGGCTCGCCGGTCAGCAGGCCGATGCCGCGCAGTTCCAGCAGGTGTTTGAGCCGAATGTCGGCCTCGCTTTGAGCTTGGGCGCTGAACAGGGATGTGGCATCGAGTGTCTGGTCGAAGGGAAAGTGTGTCAGGGCGAAGTGTTTCAGATACATCAGCGCGTGCCTCCCTGCGGTGAATCGGTATCGTCGGGATCGAGCGCCGTCATCGTCAGAGCCGAGGGCGCAGGTTGCGGCGCTTGATCGGGATCGAGGGCGCCGCTACGCCGGTGGCGCTTAACGAAGCAGTTGGCGTAAAGATCGACCCGCCGGGCCTGCTCAATGAACTGGCCGTTGTGGACGACCTGGATTGAGGCTTCGGGTTGGGTGGGATCGTAGCGCAGGGTGACCCGCTGGCCGATCAGGCTGGCATCCACTTCATAGACTTGCCCATGTAGGGAGACGGTGCGGTCGTTCTGGACTTTGCGCTGATCCTCGAACAGGAATAGGTCATCGAGGTCCATGTCGGGATCGGGATAACGCAGTCCTGAAGCGCTTTGCGCCCAACGCTCCAGTGGGCTCTGTTGGTCGAGTCCGCGGTGCGGCTGTTGGTGGTACTCGCCCTCGATCCAGACGGCCAGGCGCCGGTTCAACGCCGTGAGGCTGGCGGTATCCTGGTCGGTGAGTTCGCTCATCAGCTGGGCGCGGCAGGTGCGGAAGAAGCGCTCGATTTTCCCTTTTCCTTGTGGCTGGAACGGCCGGGCGTGGATCAGGGCGACACCGAGTTTGGCGCAGATGAGCGCAAACTGGTGGGAGCGGTAATTGGCGCCGTTATCGACGAATAAGCGTTGCGGCAGTCCGCGGCGGATGAGCGCCTGCTTGAACACGGGCAGGAAGGCGCGGGTATTCTCGGCAAAGGCGAAGGCGGCGTGCGGGATCACACGAGTAGCATCGTCGAGGAAGGCGATCAGGTAGGTCTTGCGTTTGCGCCGAGCCTCATCGGGCACGGCCGGCCCATGCATCACGTCACTCATCCATAGCTGCCCGGCGCGCGCATACGCGAAGCGACGCCGGTCTTCGCCCGGTGCGTTCTCGCCGGTACGGCTCATCAAGCCATGCTGCTTGAACAGCCGGTGTACCGTCGATCGGGGCAAATGCTCAGAGGGCGCCAGCACGCCCTCCTTGCGCACCGTCTCGATGATGCGGCGGATCGAGCGATCCGGCTCGGCCTCTTTGACCTGTAGCAGGCGCTCGACCAACGCGGGGGCCAGGGCACGCGGGTGGCCGGCATCGATGCGCTGTTTTGGCTTGAGCGCGTCG
>JAAETI010000776.1 GCA_024228555.1 bacterium
TCAACAACCATAGCCCACAATCGCGGTCACATCACCAACGTGTCGCCCCTACAAATCCGACCTGAAACACCCTCCCAGAACACGAAACCCCTGATCACAGCATCGCGACCCCACCAAAACACCCGTCTACCCGTCAAAGTCGGGCCTGACCCGCTCACACCCTGAACCCCCGAAAAGCACCCATCACCAGCAGAAACTAACCCGACAGCCTCTAAGGGCTAGTAGTCCTGGTGTGCCTGCTCGTTGCCGGATCGAAAGCCGTTCGAGGCCCCTTCGAGGAATTGAAAGAGGCTTCCTTCAGCCGTGAGGCTCGGTAGCAAGAGATCGGGGTGCGCCGACGACAGAACACTAAGAGGAACGGGGCCCGTAGCAACGCCTACCGACAACGCTCCGAAGGCCCGAGCACACCCTACGTCGTGGACTGTGTCACCTATGACCACTATCTGACGGCAATCGTAGGCGCGCTCTAGAGTCCACAGGGCCCGCTTCTGGGCAATGGCGGGAAGCGCGTACCGATCTGAGCTGTCGGAGCTGTAGACTCCGAACTCAAATCGGCCGGCGATGGCAGCGGAGGCCAACTTCAGTGCAGCACTTCGCTCGGAGTTGCCGGTGAGTAGGGCTACGCGATATTGATCCTCGCTGTCGAGCCTGTCGAGCACATCGACAACGCCGGGCAACAAGTTCGATGGCGTGATTTTGAGCGCCTGATGAAGGTTTGCGAAATAGTCCTCAAGAACGAGGGGCAGGGATTCCTCGATGCACTCAGGATCGGCCCCAGCCAGTCGAAGTAGTGCGCGGCCGTTTTGATGGTCGGTCCTTCCGTCGAACGAATACTGACTCAATCGAAGCGAGGACCCCATTGTCAGGTTTATCGAGTCGATCAAGCATTGCTTGGTCAACGGCTGATCTGCCACAAGGGTCCCATCGATGTCGAACAGAATCAGGATGCTGTCCGCCGATTCGTGCTCTGGTGAGATAGCAGGAGTCACTGTCGTCTTGGTGCTCATGTGTCTAGTTCGCTCGCGTCATTCGGCGCCGCGCTGCCTCACCGACGATTCCTAGCGCGCTAATGGCGATGGGAATCAGAAAGAAGAGGAGATCTGAGTTGGTGAGGAAGTTGTCATCGGTGCTAATGAACTTGTACACGAGCGCTCCGAGCGAGAGCAGGGCTATCGATGTTGCCACGCCTAGGGCGTAGGAGGTTCGATGATGCTCGACGTCGCTCTCGACCGCAGCAAGTACATCACGCTTGGTTGCCTCGAGCGACCTGAAGATGTCGTACGAGTGTCCAGCGATCATCCGGTAGGAAGTAATCGAGTTCAGAGCCACGAGGGTGTACGACGTCAGTCTAACGTCGTGATACCAGCTACCATCTTCGCGATGCCGATTCGGGCTGAACAGTCGCTGAATTGTGATCTCAATGGTGGGATGCTCGAGTGTCGACCCGCCGGCTGCGATGCCGAGGCCCCGGAAGGCTAGGCACAGGTGCATCCAGTTCGCGATTGTTACATCAGCATCGAGGAGGAATCGTCGAAGTGAGTTGCTGATGTACTCTATGGCCGCGTCGGACGGGCCGACACCGGCGGCAATCAAGGCGTCGAGGACTTGACCTGCAATGTAGGGCGACATCTGGTCTTCATTCTGAATCGAGTGGTGGACTGCATCGACAAGCGACTCGCGAGCGTCGACGATGAGTTCCTGCGGTGATTCAGCGGCAATCATGCCAAGTGTCGCCTGGGCCAAGTAGTGAGGCTCGAGGCCATCGTCGAGACCCCACCGCCGGGGCCTCAGGTCTTCTAGCCACTTGGTCGCACGAAGGATGGATGGCCTGTCTAGCTCACCGTGCAGAGCTGCAGTTCGGATGAGGGCACCCGTTTCCCAGATGTTCCGGTCCCACGACCGATCGCGCTGCTGGCTGTCGAGCCAGTCGAATGCTTTGCCGCTGCCCCCAGCCGTCCTATCGGGGAGATCCCAATTCTTGGACGAGAGGTCCGGCCACATTCCCAGCGCAAGGAGCGTCATTTGTGTATCGAGGTACGAGTCGGCGCCCCAGGATCCGTTGCTGTTCTGCTGCTGCTGCAGCCATGCCACGGCGCGATGAAGGCGGCCATCTTCGTCGGCGTAGACCGACCTCACTACCTCGTAGCGCCTGACGACGGCAACCAGGTCATCGAATGCTTGTCGGATCTCGTTCCGCATTCCTCGATTCTAGGTTGTGGGGCTCGGAAACTCCGTCGCTCCAGGCGATCCGCCACACGGTCGAGGACGGGAACTTGTGGCCGAGTCGGGCGAGTTGGCTCTGTTGCGTTGATGGATCGGGTGGGTGTGCCGTGAGAGGCGGTTTTTGAACCCTACCTCATATCCGCCATGACATCGTGCCGGTGTTGTTGAGGTGGTTGGTTCGCAGGGACATCGTTCCGGCTGCTGTTTGCCCGAGTCGGACTGCTCATCGGGTCCGACGACGCGCGTGACACCGAGGTCGTGGCCCTGCGACAGCAGATCCCACACCGTACCGAAACACCAACGAGCACCAATCGAGATCCCGAGGACGATCACCGCGAGCAATTCAAGAATCTTGTCGCGTCCGTCCCGCGAAATGCGCCTACCAGAGGTAAGAAACCAGCACCGATGTTGGACAAAATGTTGGATTGACCAGTCCCACTGGCCACCACGCCACTCCGCCCGCGAGTTTCGGCACCGCCGAAACTCGGTAAGCGAACGAAGTGAGGTGGTGGGCCCGGCGGGACTCGAACCCGCGACCAAGCGATTATGAGCCACATTCCAACCGTCGATCTAGCACCGAACAGTGCTCTGACGTGGCGTTTCGTCGGAACCGCCGTCCGCCTGGTGCTCTCCAGTGGTCCCTGGTGACGCTGCCTATGTTGGATGAAATGTTGGATACGCCAACAGACTGGCAGTCATCTACTCACTGTGTGGTCTGGTGACGTTCAGTCTCGTTGGTGACGACCTCGTTGACTCCCATTCGGGCAGGACCCTAAGCCTCCGGCCGCAGCCCGGCGGGCGCGATCCTCGAGGGGTACAATCTGGTCATGCCGTTGACGCTCGAGTTGCATGGGGATGCTCTAGCACGGCTCCGCGCCGAGGCCGATCGCCGCGGCGTGAGCATCGATGATCTCGTCGCCCAACTCATCGCCGGTCTTCCCAACGACGCGGACCGGACCGGGGGCGATCTCGGATTCATCGGGCTCGGATCGTCCACTTCGAGTCGGCGGGCCCGAGATGCCGATGAGATGCTTGCCGAGGGCTTCGGACGAGACTGAGCACCGTGCTCATCGTCGACACCGGGGTGCCGCTCGCCGCCGCCGACAGCGGTGACCCCGATCACCTTGCTTGTGTATCGCTGCTACGCCAGGCAATCCGGCCTCTGGTGACCTCACCGTTGGAGATCGCAGAGACGAGCTATCTGATCGGTCGACAGCTTGGATCGAACGCCGAGGCCCGATTCGTTCGGTCTGTGGCCAATGGTGACATCACCATCGAGCAACTGACCACCGATGACCTGAACCGGATCGCCGACCTCGTCGACCTCGGACTCGGGGCAACCGACGCGTCGGTGGTCGCCCTCGCCGAACGACTCGGCCAAGACTCCATCGCCACGACCGATCACAGACACTTCACCGTCATCCGCTCCATCACCGGAGCGGAGTTCAGGCTCGTGCCTTGAACTCAGGTTGGGATCGCCTCGCCAAGCCGCTCGGCTTCGCGTCGATATCACACCCTTCAGGCGCTGGCGGGCAAACCCGCACAACATCGTCACGGAACTCGTGAGGGTATGGCTTGGGCACGATGTCATCCTCTCGGACCCACCTCTCAGCAAGTCATCGAAGTTGACACCTCTGCCCGCGGCAGTCCCCGACGTTGGTGAAGGGCCGGTAGCAGACCCTGCCGTGGACTGTGTCAGGGGGCTTCCCCGGCAGAGCGGCACACGATCTTCTGGGCTATCTGCAAACCTGAGCTGTTCGTCTGCTCCAGTTGGCTGGTCATCAAAGGCGGTGACGGCAACCCAGCCTCAACCCCACCCAGGCTCTGCAAGTCTGAACCACCGGCCGTTGTCCGAATCGATGACGTTGGCGACGAGGACCTTGTACTTGATGGCGATCAGTGTGCTACCGAAGGCAACTCGTCAGCACCTCAGCAGGAAGCCCACTACGTCGCAGACGGAGGCCACAGGTCTGCGCTCACTCCTTCAACATGCTCTCAGGTACATCGGGATCCCACATTTCACCAACCAGCGCCAGTCAGACACCGCACCTGTGGTAGCGTCACGCCGATCAACTGGACCCACCAGTCAAAGGGGACATGGTGGGACAACAACGGTAGGGAGTTGTCATGTGCAGCCTTGCGGCTCTACGACGATCTATGTTGGCTCTTGGAGTGGTGATCATCCTTCTGGCTACGGTGGCATCCCCGAGTCATTCTCAAACAAGAACGGGTGATGGGGACCCTCAGGTTGGCACCGTCGAGCAGCCAGCAAGCCTTGCAACGGGCACAGTGGGCGTTGGTCATCTTCACGCTGCGGCGCAGATGCGTAGCGGCAAGGGGGTTGACCTGGACTTCGGTGACTTTGTCATCAATGGCCTCATCGGCAGTGAGGAACACGACGTACTCGTCAAGCGGCCGGAACCGGCCCGCGGTGAGAGGCCGGCATCGCCCGGGGTCATTGTCAAGCTCACCAACGTCCCGCACGCCGTACTGACTTTCGACGGTCAGCGCTACGCTGGCAATGTAACACTCACACAAGAGGGTGGTCTGACGTCGTTGTTCGGCAATTTCGAAGATCGTCTCACCGTCGTCGTCGACACTGCAACCACGGAGCGTGGGGCAGCCGTCGCACACCTCAGTCGCAACGTTCTCGATGATGAAGTGTTCACCGCTGTTGTCCCCGACGATGAACCGCAGCTTGAGTTCGGCGTTGAACCCGACCCGGCTGACCGGGAATTCGATATCGGGATCGAAACCGAGTCGGAGAGATACTTGACCCAGGCGGGGACAAACTCCTCGAACATTGACGTGTTGTTCGTCTACACGCCGGAAGCCCTCTCGAACGCAGGTCACATCTCGACCATGCGGTCACGACTGAGAGCGCAGCTCGCTGTTGGAAACGACGCGCTGAACAACTCAGGAATCAACGCCCAGTTCCACGAACTGGATTTCCTCGCGACCCACAGCGCCGGAAACAACACACTTACTATCCTGACGCAGCTATGGGACCCAAATGACAGCGCGTTTGACGATGTCCCAGTTTGGCGGGACATATATGGTGCTGACGTAGTCGTCCTGGTCGATCAGGGGCCAAGCGTCGATGCATGTGGAAGGGCCCCCGTACCGTCTTCGACTAGCTTCCGAAACTACAACAACACGCAGGGGTATCTCTTCGCTCAGGCCGCTTCATACACCGGTGGCTGCTATGGCGACTACGTACTCCCCCACGAACTGGGTCACATCCTGGGGGCTGGCCACAACACGACCGACCGCGGCTACTACACCGACTCTGCCGGATACACGCGAACCGGATCGAATGGGTTCCGCACGCTAGTCAACGACGCGACGACTGCCCGACCAAGAATCCCCTACTACAGCACACAGAATCCGGCGGTTCCCTACCAGCCTGGATCGAGTGAGTTCATCGTCGGCAACGACGCTCGCGAGAACGACAGAGCTCTCGATCGTTTTGACGGGCTGATAGCAAGATCGAGATACTCAGACAACGACATCATTGACACGGCCTCCGTCCATGGCAGCTCGAGCCGGTACTACAGAGTTTCGAGTTCCGGGAGGGTCACCGCCGTGGGTGGGGCACCCTTCCTGGGCGATACACGAAACCTCTCCTTGAATGCACCGATCGTCGGAATTGAGACAGATCGGGACGGCTACGGCTACTGGTTGGTCGCGTCGGATGGCGGCGTTTTCGGCTACGGCGCCAGCTTCCATGGATCGGCAGGCAATCTCAATCTTGTGGAGCCGATAGTCGACATGATTACGGACCCGGACGGATCGGGCTACTGGCTTATTGCCGCAGATGGCGGCGTGTTCAGCTACGCCGCCCAGTTTCATGGTTCGCTAGGCAACATCAACCTCGCGGCGCCGATCGTGGCTGGCGAAGCGCGCGCAGGTTCGTCTGGCTACTACATGCTTGGACGGGACGGCGGCGTGTTTGCCTTCAACGCGCCATTCCACGGTAGTTCATCGAGCGGAACCAATTCGAAACACCAGCCAGCCGTGGACATCGTTACGGTCCCCGGAGGCTACGCCATCATCTCAGCTTTCGGCTGGGTACGCAGCTACCCGGCATCGGCAGAATCCTACGCGTGGTGGAACAAGAACTCATCGACCGATCACGGAGACCTCGTGACTGGCGTTGACGGATACGGCTCGAGTATTCGCATGGTGGATCGCACAGGCACGATTGCAGCGCGGTCGTGACCCTTGCAGGCCACCGACTCGCCTCGGTCGCTGTGGCGGGGTGCATCCTCGCAGGGACGATGGTCGGCTGCAGCGAGCCTGTTCCCGGCAACGACCAGGAAGCCGAGGGCATTCCAGGTCGTGACACTGCTCCGACGGAGGACGAGTGCCATGAGCCAGCGCGCGTCGACCTGTCCGGGGCCGACCTGGCGGCTGTGACGCCAACAGGTGTTCCCACGTGGAGTATTGCGGAACTCACGGCGTACAAGGCTGACAATCCGCTGGTTGTGACGTCCGGCACTGTACTGGCGTTCGCGGGCCTCTGCTTTCGCATCCTTGAGTCGACTGCCGCAGCAGACGGTCAGGAAGAAACCGAGGCAACTTTCATCGCAATCGAGCGTGACGGTAGCTACTTCTCTGTCGCTACGCCTGACGGAGACACGGAGTCGAACGTTGACTTTCAGCAATTGCGTTCACGAGATCCCCGCGACAGCACGGCCGAACTGATCCAGCTCGGCCCAGATGAGCGACGAGACCTCTCGGTCTACGGCCACTTCATCGACGGGCAAGAGGTGCTCATTGCCATCAGGCGACACGGTGTGCCAGCGGCCACTGGTGCGTGATCCGGTCGGCACCTGGGCACCAAGCTGCTCGGCCAGCAGATTCATGTCGTCGCCGACCAACAGCCCACCCTCGTCGCCTGACCCACAAACCAGGACCTCCCAACGGGTGTGCCGCTCGAATACTCGCGCGTGTGCGCTGACCAGCACGTTTGCTCGCCATCCTGGACCCTGATGTCTCGTCTTCTCTACCGCTTCCTCGCCTGTGGTGCCCGAAAACAAGCGCGTGCGCGCTGACCAGCGCCTTTGCCCGCCACCCTGGTCTCTTGTGTCTCGTCTCTTCTACCGCTTCCTCACTCATCTCGCGGGCCTCGCCGTGCGTTCCGGACGATGGAAGGACCTTCA
>JAAETI010000777.1 GCA_024228555.1 bacterium
CAACTAACCCACGTCAACGAGGAATTGTTCTCTCAGATCAAACTCGGTGAAACCGAAGAAATACACTTTAAGAGCCATGACGGCCTCGAAATTGAAGGATTTATCACCAAGCCCCCTTCCTTCAATCCTGCTTTTCCCTATCCTACGCTCTTGCTCATCCACGGTGGCCCCGTCAGTCAATATAGTTATGGCTTCTCTTTCGAAGCCCAACTCTTTGCCGCCAACGATTACGTGGTCGTGCGTTCCAATCCGCGTGGCTCCTCCGGCTATGGGCGGGATTTCTGCTTTGCACTTTATCAGGGTGATGGCGAGAAAGACTACCGTGACGTCCTGGCTGCCGTCGATCATGCGATTGAACTCGGTTACTCAGACCCCGACCGGCTCGGTGTTGGCGGCTACTCGTATGGCGGCATCCTGACCAATTACATCATCACCCAAACCGATCGCTTCAAAGGCGCCGTTAGCGGCGCGGGCACCGGACTGTCTCTCGCCAACTACGGCCACGATATGTATCAGCGTTGGTGGGAGTCTGAGTTTGGCCTGCCCTGGGAAACGCGTGAATTATGGGATAGCACCTCAGCCTTCAACCATATTCAGAATGTCACGACCCCCACGCTGTTCGTTGGTGGCGAAAAGGACTGGAACGTACCCGTCCAGAACTCCGAGCAACTTTACCAGGCCCTTCGCCGCCGCGGCATCACTACGCGGCTCGTTGTCTATCCGGGCGAACACCACGGCGGGTGGACGATGCCACATCAGAAGGATTTCCTGGAACGCCGCTTGGCTTGGTACGACCAGTACGTGAAAGGCAAGACTTCCCCTGCGCCAGAGTAAACCTCCAGAGAATCGGGAGAAGAGGGGGCCGTTCCAGCATTACTTAAGGATTCATTGCTGTGAAGGGTTCTACTCGAACGCTGCACGAGGCAAGCGCTACCGTGAGGCTGCCGAGGGCTCGGAGAAGCCCATCGCCGACCCGAGCGAGGATGAGGATCTCGCGAGTTGGAAGAAGCGTCGTCGCATTTCGTGGGCTCAGTTGATTCGCAAGGTCTTTGAGGTCGATCCGATGCTCTGCTCCTTCTGCGGCGCCCCAGCTCGAAGTTCTCTCCTTCACCCTTGAGCTTGGGACGATCCGGAAGTTCTTGGCTTCGATCGGCTGCCCGAGCCAAGAGCCTGAGCCTCTCGGTCATTCTCCGCCGCCGGGAGAACTCCTGTTCGAGTCGTGCTGAGGCG
>JAAETI010000778.1 GCA_024228555.1 bacterium
AGGGGTGTCGTGACGATAGCTACGGTATGGGGCCATGTAGCGATCGGGCATCGTCACAGTCTGCTATTTCAGCGGGATTTGGGAGAGTCGAGCTCGGAGGCGAATGCCCTTGCGCTCGATCCGAGGCGTAGGCCGTTGACCAGGGGATTCGCGGCCAGATGGCCCCATACCGCACGTTCCGTCACGACACCCCCAAAACGTTGAAATACCGGCCCGACTGGCCGGTCCGTTTCACCGATCTAGACCACGCTGATAGTCACTGCGAACAATTCTTCGGGTGGTACAACCACGAGCACCACCACTCAGGGATCGGGATGCTCACCCCCGCCGATCGTCACGCCGGTAACGGCCAACAGATCAAGAGGGCAAGACAAGCCATCCTCGACGCCGCCTATGCTGCGACACCGGGACGATTCCCCAACGGGCGACCCCAACCACCCAAACAACCAGCACGGGTCTGGATCAACCCACCCCAAATCCACTCAGAATAAAATACTTCCCAAAACCGGCAAAACACTATTGACACGCTCCGCTTCCTAGCGACGCTTGTTGATCCATTCTTCGTGTTACTTCCCATCAAAGTGATCCAATCCGGTCCCCACACCCAAGTGGTGGACCCTCATGACTCACCCAGTTCCACAAACTCCCTGACAGACCCCGCCACGAGGCGCTGTGTGGTTCAGGGTTGTGTGAGAGGCCCTCCCAGCTAGTCTTCGCAGCACATCGGTGAAGCTGACCGCAGCATGAACCTGGAGGTGTGGGTGAGGGGGGAAGCAGCGGCGGCAAGGCCGAAGTCCCGTCAAACGTCGTCTGAAGAACCGTGGACCCTGTCGCGCGAAGTTGGCGGCAACACAGTGTCAACTATGAGAATGAGAATGAGAATGAGAATGAGAATGAGTTCGTGGAGTTCTGGGAGCCGGGTCATTGGGGGCTTCTTGACCACTGGTTTGATGTGTTCGGTGGCAGCTTTGGCGTTCGGTCTTGGGGGCTGTTCGAGCAGCGATTCAGAGACGACCCGTGGATCTTCCCCCACGACAAGCGATCCAGCCAGCTCGACGACGATCGACGCGGGTGACGGTGACGGCCCGGGTGACGGTATGAGCTTGCCGGCTGGCCCGTTGTATGCGCCATCGGCGCTGCCAGAAGAATGGAGCGTTCAGGCGATCCTGGTTTACGGCATAAGTCCTTTGGATGGTGAAGATGTGACCAGGTTTGTTGTGCACCCTTCCTCTGATCGATTCGAGGTTGGTGGGATCGATGTGCATGTCTCTAGTCACGAGAGTGAAAGTGATGCTCGTGAAGCGTTGGCGACCGGTCTGGATCATGATGGGCTGCCGATCGACGTTGTTGGCATGGAAGATGCCCAGATCGAAGGGATTGAGCAATCCGCATACCAGTCTCTGTCAGGGGTCGTGCAGGACCGACACGTCGTCCGGGTGTCTGGTCTGTTTCCCACCTCGGACCTGGTGAAGGTAGCTGAAGCCATCTCTATTGATGAAGGTGATTCTGGGCCGGTTGTGGACCTACATCTCGCTGAGTGGGATATCGAACCTCTTGGAATCGCTGGCGTAGGCTACGACCTCACGTTTGATGGACCGGCCGGTCCGGTAACGGTCTCGGTAGCTCCGGGTCATTCTCGTGCGTCGCTGTATCTTGGTGGGGCTGATCTTGCGGAGGAGTTCATTGGTGAGGTTGGGGTCGGCTACACGGCCCTCCAGCGCACCGAGAGCGAAGGTGCTGGCCCCCCGACGGTTCATTGGTGGGTGCCAGAGGTCTATCTCACGACTGTCTCTGGCACTGATCTGGACATCATCGTCGAGATCCTCGATAGCTTCGTCGAGTTCGAGGAGGATACCTTCGCTGAGTTCATCTCGGAAGCGACGATAGAGACCCTTGGGGTAGCGTTGTCCTACCCCGGCGCTGGGTTGCCTCCTAGCCAGCCCCTTGCTCCGGCCACTGAGGCGGAACTCGTGGCGTTCGTGGAGGCCCACCTCGGACGCCGTTTCGTAGTTCCACCAGAGGTCACCATTGTCGATGGGGACGAGCTGCAGGAAGGGATCCCTGAGGGGACGTTTGTATCCGAGGCTCTGTGGGACCCCCTTCTGGCGCTCGAATTGGTTTCGCCGTCGGATGACCGGGTGGCCGCAGACAGCGTCCGACGGGAAGCGGTCCGAGGTGCCTGCTGTCCGGGATTGATCATCGACACCGGTGATCCGCTGCTCAACGAGGTTGTCATCGTCCATGAACTGACCCATGGCCTGGACCTATCGATCACGCCCGGCACTCGTTCGGTCGAACCTGTCGACCCGCTTGCGGCCCTGATCGAGGGCAACGCTCACCGAGTTGCTTTCGACTACGCCGATCTCCTCAACCAGCAGGGGGCAAGCATTGCTGATCCGCCGAACATCTTCCCTGAGGGGGGTGATCCTCGCCTACCGGAAGTGGTGCAGAAGATTCTCGAGTTCCCCTACGACGAGGGTCGGCATTTCGCAATAGCACTCGTTGCCGACAACGGCGAGCAAGGAATCGTTGACGCCTTCTCGCGGCCACCAACAACCAGCGAGCAAATCCTCGACCCAAAGAAGTATCTCGCCCAGGAACAAGCGACGGCGGTATCAGCTCCACTGGTTCCCTCGAACGGCATCATACGCCAGCAAGGCTCACTCGGAGCGTTTCTGATCGCTCTGATGACCGAACCCCAACTTGGTACCGAACGCTCACTCGACCTGGCCCTAACCTGGGCTGGCGATACCTACATCCTCTACGAAACACCAGATGCAACCTGCCTGTCTGCCACCGTTGAACTCGATGATCAAGCCAACACCCAGACCTTCCGAGACTCGCTGGCGTTGGCAAGGGCCGAGGTTTCCCTCGACGGAAACCAGATATCGATCACCAACTGCGTGGACTCGACCCCCTGACATCGGTTGAGGGTGTAGGCGGGGTCGGTTCCGACTGCACCGGAGACCCTCGATCTTGTCGCCTGAAACTGAGGCCGGGCCGACTCGCAAGCTCACTCCTGTATTGTTTGGCTACGAGCTCTGAATCGGAGCGGCACCTGAACGCAGGCGGGACGAGTGAACGTGGGCGCTGTCAATCGGCCGCCGCGTTCGCCAACGGAGCCGACACCGGGCGGAGTTCCCACGGCCGGACTACGAGCGTCCAAGTCGTCGCCAGGCACAGATCCCCAGGAACTTGAACCCGTCTTCGATCAACTGGTCAAGGTCGTTGAACAACACATCGATGCCGGCCGATATGGCCAGCAGGCCCAGCGAGGCCAACACACCGGCCACCCCAGCTGGCCCACACGCTCCGTGATGATGGCGATGGGTGAGGTGTTGGCCCATTGGTGGATGTTGTTCCAGACCCCACCTGACCGCTACATGTCCCCCTGTAGCAGCTTCCGTCACGGCGGGCCAGGTCGCCCGCCGCTTGACCCCGGCCGCCCTTCGGCGCATGAGCCCGCAGCGTCGCTATCCGATGCTGTTGGCTTTCCTCGCCGAGACCCACAGCGATCTCGTCGCCGAGCTCGTGTTGATGTTCGACCAGGCCCTCTCGGGGTAGGCCGAGCAAATGGGCAAACGAAGTCGGTTTGGCCTGTATCGCCTGGGACCACCGCCAGCGAACGGTCCGGGATTCAACTCGGTGTACTCCGGGCGGGGCGCGACATCTTCGCGCAGGAGAAGTGGTCGAGTTGCAAGGCAGTGAGACCTCGATGTCCGGGATTCACCGGCCACGCC
>JAAETI010000779.1 GCA_024228555.1 bacterium
CAGCGCCAGGAAATGGGGCGGCCCGGCGGGCGAGCGACCGCCGGCGACGTCGACCGCCAGCGTCTTCTCCGGCCCCAGGTGAGCGGTCCAGTCGATGGCTTGGACCCCCCGGTAGAGCGCTTCGGCGTTGCCGGCTTCAAAACGGGCGAGCGGATACAGCACCCGGCTCGCCACCCGCGACCACAGACACGCCCGATAGGCGTCCTCGAGGCGGCGACCGAAGGCGACGCCCCCCGGCCGCGCGTCCACGTCCTCGACGCCGAGGGCCCGGAGCTCCTCGGCCAAAACCTCCTCGGTGCCCCGGGACGCGGTGGCGAAGAATCGTGGCTTCTTGCGGGTCGTGCTCATATCGTCGGAGTCTACCTGCGCCACCACCTGTCGCACAGTTCGACCCCGGAACAACTTCGAACCTGGAACGTAGAAGGCGGGAACGTTCGCCGCTCTCCAATCCTGGAACGCCACAAACCGCCGACACAGATTCAGGGTAGATCTATCTGCATCGAGGCGCACTCATGAAAGCTGTTGTCATGGAACGCTACGGGACGCCCGACGTCCTGGAGCTGAGGGACGTGGCAAGGCCCACGCCCGAGGCCGGCGAAATCCTGGTTCGTGTACATGCCGCGTCGGTCAACGATTGGGACTGGGCGCTGATCATCGGCCGGCCGTTCATATACCGCCTCTTCAGCGGTCTTCTCAAACCGAGAGTGCAGACCGTCGGCTGTGATATCGCTGGGCGTGTCGAGGCCGTCGGCGAGAACGTCAAGGCGTTCCAACCGGGAGACGAGGTCTACGGTGACTTGTGTATGAGCGGATTCGGCGCGTTCGCGGAATATGCCTGCGCGCCGGAAGCGGGCCTCGCGCGTAAACCTGCCGGCATGACCTTCGAGCAAGCAGCCGCCATCCCACAAGCGGGCATGCTGGCGGTGCAGGGCCTGATCGACGCCGGCCAGCTTCAGTCCGGCCAGAAGCTGCTCCTGAACGGCGCCGGCGGGGGCGTCGGTACCATCGCCCTGCAGATCGCCAAACTACACGATGTCGAGGTGACCGTGGTCGACAAGCCCGGCAAGCTGGACATGCTGCGTGCCATGGGCGCGGATCACGTGATCGATTATCTCGAGGAAGACTTCACCAGGTCTGGCAAGACCTATGACCTCATCCTCGACGTGAAGACCAATCGCTCGCCTTTCTCCTACGCTCGGGCATTGAATCCCGGCGGCACCTACGTCACCGTCGGCGGTACGCCCCTGCGCCTGTTTCAGGTCTTCGTGCTGGGTCCGTTGATGTCGCGCCTCTACAAGAAGCACGTGCGTATCGCGATGTTGCAACCCAACAAGGATCTGGCCTACATGAACGAGCTCTTCGAAACCGGCAAGCTGGAACCGGTGATCGACCGGCAGTACGAGCTCGTCGATGTGCCCGAAGCTTTCCGGTTCTATGGCACGGGCGATCATCAAGGCAAGATCATCGTCACCCTGGCGTGAGAGCGGCGACCCAGCGCTCGCGGGACGACGGCGCGAGGCGCACCAGTCGGAGGCTCCGGGTCAGGGCCAGGCGCCGGAGCTTCATGAGGGAGCCTCGCTGGCTCCGACGAAGGTAGCGATGCCCGTTCCCGGTGCGCCAGCTGATCACCGCGGGCGGGAGGTTGTACGACGATGCGAGTTGGAGTAACCTTGAGACCCGGTCAGCCTGGAACAAAGGCTCTATTGGCGGAGTCGGAGCTGGATGGCTGCCGGTATTTATAGGAGTAGAGCGTTCTTTGTAGATCTGGAAGCAGCGTTATAGATGTATAAAGAGCGATGACGGTTAGAGATGATGTTGAACTAAACCGCTCGCGGTAGCCACACTTTGATGAGCTAGCCTTTTCGTTTCTATTAGCACTTTGGCGGTTCCTTGTTCTGGCGATCGGCTGCGACCCCGCCATCGATTCTGCCGCAGGCAACGTTAGTAAGACAGACCTCTTCGAGGTCTTCCGGAGGCGCGCGCTCGACAGACGTCCCCCGGTCGCTTCGCTCCCTTGCCACACCCTATGCCGCTGTCGAGCGCGCGCCTCCTTGATGGAGAACCGTTGCTTTTCGAGCCGTAGTTTCGTTCTGAGTCACGCAGATTCTATCCGGAATCTCGAAAGCGTGCTGATCTCTTCCTAATGCGGTACCATTTTCAGATCTACCAACGTCTGGAAAGGAGATCGCTATGCGAAAGGTCCTCACACGAATCGCTGACGTACTCAAGCGAATGGGTGAGATACTCAGAATCCGCGGCTATAGCCTGAAAACGGTCAAGGCGTATATCAGCCAAGCCAGAGGATTCCTGGAGTTCACTCCGTATCCTGTCGATCAGATCAATCAAGATTTCGTCCATGACTACCTCGTACATATGAAGGACGTGAAGAAACTCGCGGGATCTACGATCAACCAGGCTCTGTTCGCCATACAGTTCCTGTTCATCGAGGTGATCCACAAGCCCTGGGACCTTAATCAATTTCGGTGTCACAAGAGGCCCCGCAAGCTGCCGGTGTTCCTCTCGGCCGACGAAATATTCAGGATCGTGGCCAAGATCTTCAATTCCAAACATCGCATGATCATCGTAACCGCGTTCTCGGCGGGGCTCAGACTTAATGAGGTAACTCACCTCAAGTGCCGAGATATCGATAGCGAAGCGATGCGCATCGTTGTTCGCAACGCTAAGGGTGAGAAAGATCGTTGCGTCATGCTATCCGTCAAATTACTGCCAGAGCTTCGCGAGTACTGGTACGACTATCGTCCAGCTGTCTGGTTGTTCCCTGGTCGCGATCCCAGCCAGCCGATCGGTCACAGGACCGTTCAACGGGCTTTCAAACGTGCCAAAGAGGCGGCCGGAATCGATAAGCCGGCGACGATGCATTCTCTTCGCCACAGCTTCGCTGTCCAGCTGCTTGAGGCCGGCAACAACCTCAAGTATATCAAGGAGATTCTCGGGCATTCATCGATACAAACGACGATGAGGTACCTAAAACTCGCACCCGAGTGCACGACGGTCGTGCGCAGTCCTCTGGATCAGTTGCCGTCATTGCCACCGATACGACGTTCCTGAGGTCGGCCGTCGATGAGTGCCACCTCACTCGAGGTGGCCGAGATCTTCCGTCGCTACGGCGATGACTATCGGGAGATCTACGCGCCACCCTATCAGCAGCGGCGCGTGATGCGCGCCATTGAGCTGTGTCGTACCGAAGCGCTGGGCGGCCACCTCTACGTTTGCGACCAGTGTGCGGCCGGGATCCCGATCTTCAACTCCTGTGGCAATCGACACTGCCCGAAGTGTCAAAGCCTCGACAGGGAGCGGTGGCTGGAGGCGCGTGCACGTGACGTCTTGCCGGTCGGCTACTTCCACGTGGTCTTCACCGTGCCGGCCACGCTGCACGTGCTGTTTCGCGGCAATCCCCGGCTGCTCTACGGCCTGCTGTTCAAGGCGTCGAGCGAAACGCTGGCGCAGATCGCCGCGGATCCTCAGCATCTCGGAGCACGGATCGGCTTCCTCGGCATTCTGCACACGTGGAGCGCGGCCCTCGCGCTCCATCCCCACATCCACTACGTGGTCCCCGCCGGCGGTTTGTCGCCAGACGGTGAGCGCTGGATCCATAGCCCGCCACGATTCCTGCTGCCGGTCAAGGTCCTCTCCGAGGTCTTTCGTGGCAAGTTCGTCGACTTCCTCAAGCAGGCATGGCGCCAACGCAAGCTGGAGCTCGACGGTCCGCTCGAGCAGTTGCGTCATCCCGTCCTCTTCGAGGACCTCATCGATCAGCTCTACCGCCACAAGTGGGTGGTCTACGCCAAGGAGCCGTTCGCCGGTCCGGAGAAGGTCCTCCAGTATCTGGCCCGCTACACCCACCGCGTCGCCATCTCCAACGATCGCCTGCTCGCGATCGACGACGATCAGGTCGTCTTTCGCTACAAGGACTACGCCAGGGGCGGCGTTTGGCGACCCATGGGCCTTGAGCCGACGGAGTTCATTCGGCGCTTCCTGCAACATGTGCTGCCGCGTCGCTTCGTGCGCATCCGCTACTTCGGGCTACTGGCCAATCGAACGCGCAAGGCCGACCTTGAGCGCGCCAGGACCCTATTGAAGGCGCAGGCGCCCGAGCCGGCCACGGCCGAGCGCGAGTCCTGGCAGGAGTTTCTCCATCGCCTGACCGGCACCGATCCTGCGCGCTGCCCCAGGTGCGGAGAAGGGACTTTGCACCGCCACCATGAGCTGCCCAAGGACGACTTCGCCCCACAGCGAGGGCCACCCGCCCCATCGCGAGGGCCGCCGTGAACGCTCGCTTGACCTGCACAGACACTGCCTCTTCAAGCCCGGCGAAAGCCGAGCTCAGGTAAGGTCTACCTTGATCGCGCCGATCGCGCTATACTCGACCACGATGAGCCAGCTGGGAGACGATCGACTGAATCTGTTGGGGCAATTGAGAGCCGACCGCGCGTCACTGAGTGCCGATCTGTGCCGCCCAAGCACCTCGCAGCACCAGATTCCCGCCGTCGCAGGCGGATTGAAACTACATAGCTTCGGGCCGCGGTTTCGTTCAACAAGGCATATCCGCCATCCGGCACCACCCTGCTGTTAGCAACGCGTGAGTGGCCTGGATCGTTCTCATGTCACGGAACTCTATATCCCGGATTTCGGATATACCTCTTATCTGTTAGATGGGCGAATGGAGTGAGCCAATGATCAGAAAGCGCACGGCGATCCTCAACCTCTTGGGCTTATGGGTATTTGGGATGATTGTTGGTGCCAATATTCGAGAGCTGCTGCCGGGTGGTGCATCATGGCCGGCTGAGGTGATGATCGGGATTGGAGTAGTAGGAAGCGCCGTGATGTTTGGTGGTTTGTATCGGGCGTTACGGTAAAGAAGTACACAATGAGAGAGACGAAATTCCGGGTGGGTGGTGATGGCGTGAGGCCATCTAACAAGAGCTTCCAGCCGACAAAGCCGTCTGTCACGGCACTGGCATGGCCAGAGCCGCGCCAGTCGCCTTTGCATCTGAAGCTGACGTTATGCAACTTGGCAGGCCTTAAGCAAGAACGCTATGCCGGCTCGTGAAGGAGAACACTTCAGATGAAGTTTTGGCTAATAGTAACTTCTGCTGCCAATTTCCGCTTCGACAGGGATGAATTGCAGTTCAAGCGCAGGTCCTCGATGTGGCGCGCCATGGCGTCGGCCA
>JAAETI010000780.1 GCA_024228555.1 bacterium
GATTCGCCGTCGAACCCGCCCCTGGTGAGAGCCCATCCAATAGCGGACCCGGTCTTGTCGAGAGTGGTGATAGCGAACTCTGCTGATCCGCCCGGGTTGTGAATGACAGTGGCGACGGTGAGGGCGATTGCTGCCCAGTGCCACAACTTGTTTGGTCGCACACCTTGGCTCATCATGCTGCTTGCCTTCCATCAGATCCGCTGCTGTCGGGGTCGTAGAGGTTTGGGAGATGGACGGGTTCGGCTGGTACGAGGCCGGTGAGTTGGTTGGTGTGGGCGTAGAGGCCTTGACCGAGTTTCCAGCCGCCTCCATCTGTGGTGGTGAGTCCCTCATAGACACACCGCCCAGGGATCCCAGCCCGCAATAGCTGACTGATCGTCTCGCCCTGGGCTTTGCCGAACAGCGACCCCGCTCCTTCGGCTTCAAGGGACCCAACGCCGATCTTGGCGCCCATGTTCGCTTTCACCGTTGACCCGAACGGACCCATATGCTCAGCAATCGGATGCTGAGTTAGCAGGACCAGAGACATCCCCAGGGCCCGGCCCATAGCAGCGATGGCTTGGAGATCACCGACCATCACCTGATAGGGATCGACGGGTCGTGACCCTTTGGGAGCACCCAGTGGCGGGACGAGCGGCGCGACGGTGCCTTTCATAGCCATCAGGGTCACGAACTCGTCGACAACGAGAAGATCCCGATACGCCATCCGATGTTCCGCCAGGAGGTGGTGGGGGACATCGGTCCACGAGTCAGCCCCGAAGGTTTCGTCCAACACATCGGCCCGGCGATCGAGCTCGACACGGAAAGCATGAATCAGGGCCATCATCGCGGCGGGGGTCTTCGCTACTGTGGCTGAGGAC
>JAAETI010000781.1 GCA_024228555.1 bacterium
AACGGAAACTCACGCACCGGTACTCCAATAACGTCGTCTTGTGGAATGAACTTGCCGAAGCTGATCAGCTAGCCGGGACGACGTTGGCCCTGCGGTTCGGGCTCGTAGCTACCATGCCCTGTGTGTACTACGTAACCGGAATACCGACCCGGCTACCTTATCGCAACTAGAGGTGGGCGGTCGAAGTGGCCATCGCTAGCAGCGATGGCTCGGCCCGCTGGACCCTATGGTCGATATCGGACCGTGGTGGCTGACCCGGCGATGATGGCGCGATTCTTGGCCTACACCGGCGATGATGATGCGATGGCTGGCCACTCGACCTCGAACCCATCCCCTCTTTCAGCGCTTGCCGCTGGTGTTCTCGGTGATCTTCGGTCCCCGACTCCCTATCATGCGGTCGCTCGGGCTTCGTCACTGCTGGCCGAAGTCGGGTTCGAGGAAGTCGATCTGGGCCAGTCCCTACCGGCCTCACCGGGGCCACGATTCGCGGTCCAAGGTGGCTCACTCGTGGCTTGGGTTCAGGGGGCGGCAACCAACGGCTATCTGGTGGTCGGGGCCCACACCGACTCGCCGAACCTGCGGGTTCGTACCAATCCCGATCTCAGCAGTGGTGGGTTCAGTCAGGTCGGGATGGAGATCTACGGGGGGGTACTGCTCAACTCTTGGCTCGATCGCGATCTCAGCCTGGCCGGTCGGGTCTCGGTGCAATCGGGGACCTCCGCCCACCCCGAAGAACGGCTCTATCTCGATGATCGACCCCTGCTCCGCATACCCCAGTTGGCGATCCATCTCGACAGAGAGATCAGGGAGCGGGGGCTCAAGCTCGATGCCCAGAAGCACCTGACGCCCCTGTGGGCGGTTGGTGAAGGCAGTGAGGGGGATCTCCGGGCTCATGTCGCTGAGGGGCTCGGGGTCGAGCCCGGGGCCATATTGGCGTGGGACCTGATGGCCTACGACACCCAACCCCCAGCCATCGTTGGGCGCGA
>JAAETI010000782.1 GCA_024228555.1 bacterium
ACAGGACCGTCACCGCTGGTCGCTGGCGTATCAGCAGCCAGGCTGACTTGAGGCCGTAGCGGGTCTCGGCCAGGAGTCGTTTCCTGGAGTTGTACTTGTCGAAGCCCGATCCAGTCGACAGGCCACGAATATCCAGCAAGTCGTCACGCTCAGCCAGATCGGCCCTCGGCGTAACGTTGGTGTTGCAGAAGAGATGGTTGGTCGCATAGCCGCGGTCCGCCAGCTCTCGTGAGAGTTCGATTTGGAATGGATGCCCGGCGTAGTCGTTGACCGTGATTCCTGGTCGCTGGCCGGAGTGTAGGGACCTCATGAGATTTCCTGGTCGATTGGCTGCGCAGGTGCAAGTCTCTGAGCCCCTGGTCGGAGGTCGATGTCGTAGGAATCGCCCTCTATTGCTTCGATGGCGTGTTCGAGTTCGACGGCTTGGGAGGCGTAGGCGGCTTGGTGGATGATGGCGAATGCCGTCTTGATCAGGATTCGGAGGTCGAGGCCGAATGACCACTGGTCTATGTAGAGGTTGTCGTACTTGATTCGTTCGGCGATGGAGGTGTCGCCCCGTAGTCCGATGATCTGGGCCAATCCCGTGATGCCGACCGGCATCCGATGGCGCTCGTCGTAGTCGGG
>JAAETI010000783.1 GCA_024228555.1 bacterium
ACTCGCTAACGCCGCACCGGTGGCACTGGTTGTTGTCAAACCGGTGATCGCCGTGCCATTGACGTTAATGATGTCGCTGTCTTCCAGGCCACCGGCTAATGTCACTTGCGCTTCACTGATACTGTCGCCCGTTTCTATCGGATCGATGGTGACCGTGCTGAAGACCGCGGCCGAAGTTGTGTCGGTGTTTTCCGTTAAGGTGTCGTTGGCCGCGCTCGCCGCCAGCGTGGGAGCATCGTTGACATCGGTGACCGAGATCGTGACGACTTCGTCGTAGGTCAGCCCGCCGCTGTCGGTGACCCGCACGGTAATGTTATGCGAAGTTGCGGTCTCGAAGTCGAGCAGCGATCCGTCGGCTACCGTTACCTCCCCGCTGGAGGCATGGATGACAAACCGGCCGCCAGCACTGTCGACCAGGCTGAAACTGCGAGTAACGCCGCTATCCGGGTCGACCACGCCGGTAACGCGGGTAACCACGGTACCGTCGGCCGCATTCTCCGCGACTACGCCCTCGGTCGCGCGTGTAACCACGGCGGTACCACTGTTGTCCTGCGACGCGCTCGACCATCCGAAGACAATTTCCCCGCTGGCCAGTTCGATCACTTCTGGGCTCGTCTGGTGGCCCGCTGTGGTGGTATTGACCAGGACTTCCGGGCCGACACTGTTCCCCGAAGCATCGAAACGTTGTGCGAAGACACCGCTGCCGTCGCCGTCGCCGGTATCGGATTGCCAGGTCACGACGAATCCACCGTCCGCGGTCGCAACCACGCTGGGTAATGACTGCTGGCCGGCGACGCTCGAATTGACGCCGAATTCGGTCACCACGACAGCCCCGGTGCTATCCAGAATCTGCGCGGATACCTCACCGTTATCGCCGTAGACGACCACAGTATTTCCATTGCCCAATGCGGCGACATCGGCCTGGCCATCGCCGCCCAGGGAAATTTCCGCCGAGGTTGCGACACCGCTTGAGTCGTAGAAACGCACCCGGCTTTCCTGGGTGGCGCCGTCGTCG
>JAAETI010000784.1 GCA_024228555.1 bacterium
GGGTAGGCCGTACAGTGCGACCAGGCTCTGCTGGTCGATTGGGATTGGAGGAGATGCGATGACTCCATGAAATTTCGATTCGTCGTCCAGCGGGTGCGAAACCCGCCCGGCCAGGGGTGAGCCCGCCCGAACCGGTAGCGAGCCTGGCGACGGTCTCGGTAACGAGGCCGGCGAAGCGTAGGCACGCGAGCGTGTGGGCCGTGGGTACGTGGCCTCGAAAACTATGTCTTTCCGGATGCTGAGGGTTCTGTTTTCCCTGAAGGCGATGACGGCCTCTCCGTGGATCCTCTCGAAGAGGGGTAGGGGCAAGGAGAGGTCGGATCCGGCGGGGTGTTGCGCCACGGCACGCAGGAAGAGGACGGCCCAGTAACCCGGGAGGTCCTCGCCTTTCCTCGAAAGGACCCCGGCTTCTCGGAGAGCCGGTGACCCGTCTCCGACGCGCTGCGTGTTCGCAGGAGCATGCGCGGCCGGTTCAGAACAAGCTCCTGCATCGAGGTAGGCCACCGACGAGGGGAACCGAAGTCGTGGCTGACGGAGGCGAGGAAGTCGGAGGGCTGCATACGAGCGTTGACGTCGGGGAACTTGTTGGCAACTCGGACCCGATCGAGCAAAGGCGGCCCGTGTGAATGAGATCTACAGGAGGGAACCATGTCTGATGCATCGACATCAGGAGGCATGTCACTGCAACTGCTGGAGGTAGTGGAGCGAGCGCGGCGCGAACCCGAAGGACGGTTCCACTCACTGGCACATCGAATCGATGTGCCCGCTCTGGAGCGCGCCTACCACCGCATGCGAAAGGATGCGGCGGCAGGTGTGGATGGAGTCACGAAGGAGCAGTACGGGCAGGATCTGGAGAAGAACCTCCAGGACCTGCACGCACGGATGAAGGCGAAACGATATCGCCATCAGCCGATCCGGCGTGTCCATATCCCGAAGGAAGGGGGGAAGACGCGGCCGATTGGGGTCTCGGCGTTCGAGGACAAAGTCGTCCAGGACGCCTTGCGCGAGGTGTTGGAAGCGATCTACGAGCAGGACTTCTTGGATTGCTCGTATGGCTTCCGGCCCGGGCGCAGCCCCCATGATGCCGTGCGAACTCTCGACCGGGTGGTACACCGGGGCAAAGTGAACTGGATCCTCGAGGCCGACATCGTGTCCTTCTTCGACAGCTTGGATCGCAAGGAGCTGAAGAAGATGCTCGAGGTTCGGGTAGCCGATGGGTCGATGTTGCGGCTCATCGGGAAGTGCTTGCATGTGGGCGTGCTGGAGGGCGTGGAGCTGTCTACGTCGGAAACCGGTACTGCCCAGGGGTCGGTGCTTTCACCGCTCTTGGGGAACATCTATCTGCACTACGCACTCGATCATTGGTTCGAGCGGAGGGTGAAGCCTCGGCTGCACGGTCAGGCAACCCTGATCCGGTATGCCGATGACTTCGTCATCGGCTTCGAATCGAAAGGCGATGCGAAGCGCGTGATGGATGCCCTCGGTGAGCGGCTGGAGCACTTCGGACTGACCCTGCATCCCGACAAGACGCGTCTTCTCCCGTTCCGGCGTCCGCCGAAGCGGCAAGAGGGCGGGAAAGGTCGGGCGACCTTCGATTTCCTCGGGTTCACGTTCTACTGGGCGAGAACTCGCAAGGGACGTTGGGCGATGACCTGCAAGACACGCAGTGCGAGCCTGAGGCGGTTCATTGGATCCGTCTACGATTGGTGTCGTCGCTATCGACACCTACCGGTTGCGGTTCAGCACAAGGCGCTCAAGAGACGCATCCAGGGACACTTCAACTACTTCGGTGTCAGCGGCAACTTCACATCGCTGCTGCTGGTGATCGAGCAGGTGAGGAGGGCTTGGTACAAGTGGCTCTGCCGTCGGAGTCAACGCAAACGTCTCACATGGGAGCGGTTCGCGGACTTGCTTCGCGACTTCCCGCTCCCCAGACCCCGGATCATGGTCTCGCTCTGGGGTACGTAGCCACAAGACTCATTCACGGAGGAGCCGGATGGTGGAAATCTCCTTGTCCGGATCTGGCGAGGGCCCGGGGTAGGCGACTGCCCCGGGCTACTCTACA
>JAAETI010000785.1 GCA_024228555.1 bacterium
ATGGCTGAGCACCAGATCGGTGCTCGATAAGTCACTCAGACGTACACCTAGGATCAGTAGACACTTCTCCACGCCTGATTGAACGGTATGGTCCATGATCCACACCCAGTCGCCGGCTTTGTGTTTCGGTCTCATCAGCTTGTAGTCTTATCGTTTACCACATCTCCCCAGGCATGGAATCGTATCTACCCATCTCCCCCCGCTGCAATGCTGCGCTGAGCCTCCAGGGCGAGTACAAAGTCGGCGGCCCGCTGCAGTCCGATCCATAGCGTCTGCGGGCCAGGGAAGCCATCGCACTTGCGGTCGAGAAAACCGCCCAGTCCGGCGATCATGCGTACCATCCGATCCAGGGATGGCGGTGTGTCAGGCGGTGGCTGGCGCTGGGTCACCAGATAGACCGCCTGCCACTCCGCCTCCTCGAACACCACATCGCAGGGCATCTCCGGACACTCGCGCCCGAGCATGGTCAGGAACAGCACCCGCCAGGCGATGATCATGTAGAAGGCGAGCGCCGGTTCCAGGCGTTCGAGCTTCTCCAGCTGCAGATCCTCAATGCGGCAGCCGCTCTTAAGGATGCGGAAAAATATTTCTATTTGCCATCTGCACAAATACCACTGCAGCTTCTCGAGGGCCTGCTCTGCGCTCTCCACGGGCAGGTTGGTCAGCAGCAGCCACTCGACGGGCTCCTCCCCGGCCGGGGGATGGGGCTCGGTGGCGAGCAGCGCCGTGACCTCGGTGTCGGGAAGAACCCGGTCGGGGCGCCAGGGGGCCTTGAGCACAACGCGCACCACTTTGATCTGCTGGTGCACGGTACGGGCGGTACGCCCGTTGCCGCCAGGCTGCTCGAAGGTGATCTCGGCGAGCACCGGCGCCTCGGCCAGGCTCCGACGCAAGGTGCCGCCAGCGGCCAGCGCCCGGTCGTATTGGCCACGCACCAACCAGTCAGCCGCCGCTTCGGGGCACGGGGCCTCGACGAACAGGTCGTAGATATCGCCCTCGCGGTCGCTGACATAGGTCAGGCGGGTGTCGGTGAGTGACTCGGCCAGTTCATTGACCTTCTGATAGCCATCGACCCAGCGTACGCTCTCCTTCTGTTCGAGCGGGCGGTTGGGGTCCTTCTCCTGGCCCAGGCTGCCGGGCTCGCGTACCCAGCTGTAGATATCGAGCACCCCCAGACACAGCCGATCCGGGGTGACGGCCAAGGTGGGATGCAGATACAGTCCTTGGCGGGTGTCGTAGTTGAGCGGCCCCAGGCCCTGGATGTCCGTCTTGCCGGTGTAGTCGAGTTCGCTGGTATCCTGGATGCACAGCACCCGGGGATGCTCGCGCATTCGCTCCACGGTGCAGGCGCTGTGCGGGGCGAGCACCCTCTCGGCGGTGACCTCCGCGCGGTCGAACAGGCGGTAAACGGCGCGGGTCTCGGTCCAGCCGCCACAGGCGCTCGGAATGCTCTCCCTCGGTTTGTCTCCCAGTTGTCCCAACATCCGCTGTGCTCGCCGGTCGCGCCGGGCATCGCCCAGGTCGATGTTGTGCACCTCCGCGGCCAAAGCGCTCATTGGCCCACCCCCAACACCCGGCGGAAATCCGCCCTCAGGGGGTAGACATAGACGCCCTTGCGCGGCAGGGTCGCCCGATGGGTGCGGTCTGCCTTGCCGCGACCGGCCGTCTCGCCCAGATAGCGCCAGTTGGCCGCCCGGTAGCAGGTGCCGGCAAAGCGCGGGATCTCGACGAAGGTTTCCAGCAACACCGGGCGTTCGCCGTAACGCGCGGCAAAGTCCTCGGCCACCTGCAGCGCCGAAAGCGACAAGACTTTGGAGGCCAGATTTTTCACCCGAATCCAGGGCAGCAGGAGAAATCTCGCATTGTTCAGCACCCGTCCCAGGTGCGCTTCGCGTCCTGCCCGATCCCAACCGATCCAACGGTCGCGCGAGGCCACCTTCCAGGCCGCCGCCCCGAAGCCCAAAGCCCCCAGCAGTCCCTGATCCGACTCGATAAGGTAGCGTACCTGCGCCCCCGGCAGAGGTGTGTATCCAAGGTAATGGTATCGGTCGATCAGCCCGTTCCACAGCCGCGAGGCGCCCTTGTCGGTGACCGGCGACAGTCGCAGTCCAGTCAAAGCCC
>JAAETI010000786.1 GCA_024228555.1 bacterium
CGTCCGCCCCTCGTTGGCTACCACCGGGCACCACCGACAAAAAGCGGCGGGGAGACACCACATCTGAGAGTCGTTGACCTGACCTCCCAAAACTGCTGTGGAGCTAAGGAGAATTGAACTCCTGACCTCTTCCATGCCATGCATCTCCAGGCCGTTCAGATCCGACCGGCTCCGTGCGTTAAGCGCAGGTCAGGGTGTTGCAGTTGGCTGAATCCGGTCGAATCTGTTCGCCGTTGTTCATTGCCGTTGCTCACTGCGTTGCTCACTTACTCTCGGCTAGAGTCGAAAGTGAGCAACACGGAAGAGGTCACGATGGCTCGCCGCCGAGGCAACAATGAAGGCTCCGTCTACCAGGAGAAGAGTACCGGCCGCTGGGTCGCCGCTGTCTCGATCGACGGGAAACGCCGACGGGCCATCGCCCCCACCGAGGCGGCCGCCAAACGCCGCCTCCGAGAGATGATCTCCCAAGTCGACTCCGGCCTACCGATTGCCGACGGCTCACTTACCGTCGCTCGACTCCTCGACGATTGGATGTCTACCGCAGTAGCCGGCAAAGACCTCTCACCCCGCACCGTCGACCTTCACCGCTGGGCCGTCGGCATCCTCACCGAAACCATCGGCAAGAAGCGAATCAAAACACTCCGACCCGAAGACGTGGAGACGACCTTCACCCGCCTGGCCACCGAGGGCCACGGCAACAGGCCCCGACCAATGAGTCGAGCCAGCCTCATCAAGATCCGATCCACCCTCGGCCAGGCACTCACATGGGCCGAACGCCGCCAGCTCGTGCCCCGCAATGTCGCCAGAGTCGTCGAACTGCCCTCCGCAGCCAGGGCCACCGAAATGGGCCGAGCCCTCACCGTCACCCAAGCGAAGGTGCTCCTCTCAGCGATCGAGGGCCATCGATTGGAAGCATTGTTCACCCTCATGCTGATGCTCGGCCTCAGGCCCGGTGAGGCAACCGGCCTGTCGTGGGCCAACGTTGACCTCGACCAGGGCGTGGTGCACGTTCGCCAATCACTCAAGCTTCATAGCGGCCACCTCGAAGTCACAGAGAAGCTCAAGACCTCCCGCTCACGCCGAAGCCTCGACGCTCCCCCACAGCTCAACGACCTATTACGGGGGCATCGGACTCGACAGGTCGCTGATCGGCTCGAGGTTGGCTCGGCGTGGTCGAATGCGGATGATCTGGTGTTCACAAACGCGCTTGGCGGTCCGATCGATCCGGCGAACCTACGACGGACATTCCGCAAGATGACCGAGGGGGCGAACCTTGGCCATTGGCACCCCCACGAGCTACGACATTCGACAGCCTCGATCCTATCGGCATCTGGCGTACCGCTCGAGGAGGTGGCAGACGTACTCGGCCACGATGGAACCCGCATGACATCTCTCGTCTACCGACATGCAGTTACTCCAACGGTAGAAGCCGGAACACGTATGGGTGAGATCTTGAGCGACTGATGTACTCTCCGTTCGGCCCTTCTGAGCAAGTGAGTGAGGCCCATGGGGCTAGGTTCAGCCCCGTCTTCAACGGGATGGCAGCGTTGCTGGGGGGGGCGCCCACGATGCTCGGCCACGCCCGCCTTTGATCAGGTGCGGGCAGCAAGTCTTTTGCACCGGGTGGGGGTCAACCAACAACGACGAAGTGACTACGGGAATTCGCTGGTCAGCCTCCAGCGGGCCCTCACCATCAAAGAAGCCGCCTACGAATCCGGTCACCCCTCTGCACTCGGGGCGACTACGTCAGGCGACGGTCTATTTGAGAAAGAGGTAGTAGTAGTTTCGGCGTTGGCCCACCACAACAAAGAGAACCGGCTCAGGTACTCCAAGACCACAGCTTCAGGGGAACTGGGCCTATAATGCGGAACCGAAGAGTAAGGCAAACATCAGCACCAGGCCCATAGCCGTCGACACGACGACAGCGATAGCCAGTAGTCTGACAGGGAGTGAATACCGTCTGCCTCGACGTGCTATGAGTGCGGATCGACCAAGACGTTCAAGGTCACCCTCGACGCTATATTCTGAGTATTCAAAGTACGGTTTCATGGCCTCCCGATCTGGATCAATATCAGCTTGCTCGGACTCTTCAGACATCGCCAATGAGCCCAGACATACTACTCTTCACCTAGAATCACTTGGTTCAGTTGCCGAACATTGTTCGAGACAAACTCCCTCTCATATTCTTGGAGGATCTCGATGAATCGCTCGTTGATTGTCGCCAAGGACAGATCACAAGCCACAAGTGATTCCGCAATGCCGAACTCAAGTTGTTGAAGTTCCTCTAGCTCCGAGACAAGGTTTGGCTCAAGTACGTTGTCCACGTCGTTGTCCAAACTCTGCGTATGCAACGAGGCGATGTCGTTAGCGAGATCTTGGAGAAGAACTCCAAATCCACCGGCGGGAACGGTGTATCCTGCACTCTCGACACAGTCGACTATCTCACGGTCGATCGACTCGGCTCTCGGATCGGCCTCAGCCCTACTGAAGACACCTGCAAGTTCTTCTGCCATCTGTTCCTGCAAGGTCAGGTAGATGTCCTGCGCCTTCTCCTGCCCCTCTAGCGTCGAGGCTGCCGCTGAGTCGATGCAACCTTCATCAGAAAGCAGTCGGTGCATATACGCACCTCTTTCTTCTTCGGACATATCATCAAGTATTGAACCATTTGCGACAAGAAGTGAATCTGCTGTCAGTGGGGCATTGGGCGAACCAACAAGCGGCCTAGGCAGATAATCCTGCTGAAATGCTGTAGTCGATATGCCTAGAGCAAACTCTGACATGTATTCAGCAGATCCATATTCGATTCCGGAGAGTGGGGTCTGAGTATCTACAGTCCGGATAGTGTACTCGAACCCTGACTCCCTCATGCACCCGGCTACTGACTCTTCGAACTTTATCCAAGTTGCTGGATCATCCATCGATTGGGAGCCCGTTCGCAAGGCGTCAGAAAGGGGCGTCCCAATCGCAGCTGCGTCAAGATCATACTCGATGGCCTCTTCGGACCCGCAACTCACTAGCACGATTGCGATTGTCGCAAGGAGTGAGGCTACTACCGTATTGAATGCAATTCGTACAGTACCCATCGAGTTTGAACGTCTCCTAATTCGAGAATGGGTAGCCCAGGGTAGGTGCTTGTAATCATAGGGATTTCGTGGTTCAAACATCGCTCACCTGATCGTCTGTGTGCCTGAGCTAACATTTGCATACTGATCAACGAACCACTTTCCGGAGAACGCTACCCACTTGAGTTCGCCGGCCGTCCGGTAGTCCCCCGACGAGTGAGTACGCGACGCCGTGCGTGTGTGGGAGATACTGAAGGGCCCATAGAAGGTTGATGTTGTCTTTGTTGACCACCCTGTCCAGCTGTGCTCTTGGAGCCTGGACCTCAGGTGTGTCACATTGCACATACCTCCAGTCACCGCAAAATCGACAGTTGTCTTGGCGTGAATATATCCAGCATAAGAATAGGGCACGTAGGTTTGGAGGTGGTACGCCGAGCCAGCGGTACATGCAGATGCAGGGCTTGACCCTATCCCGAACGCGAGCATCGAGAACGCCAAGCTGGCAAAGAGTATGCCTGACGGAATCTTATTCTTCATGACTTTGTCCTTTAGGGTCGCTGAGTTCACTACCTTGAGTATTGGGCCGGTTCATGAGACGAACATGAGAATGTTGCTGCGATTCCGGCCCAGGCTACGAGATCCAAGAGTCAGGAGTCGTCGCCCGCCACGACAGGTAAAGACTCTGATCACGCTCAGGGTGTGACTTGGCGTGAGATGTCCGGTGCCGGCCGGTGGCTCTGCGCTCAGCCAAACCTGGGTCGTGGTCGATTGTCCAGCTGCGTCGAAGGGGGTTGGTGCCGTTGGGTCAGATTGGTTTGGCTGTGTCCCAGATTGGTTGGAAGTGGCCTTGGATGATGTGGTCGAACTTGCCGCCGTGGTCGTCTCGGTGGACTAGTTCGGCGTAGGTGAGTGTTCCTCGCATCCCGTGCAGGTAGGGGCAGACGATGAGGTAGTCATCGAAACGCATGAGTAGTAGTTCGTAGGCGTGTTCGGATCCTCGGAGCTCGGCGTTGTCGAGGCCTTGGAGGGCGGCTCTCCACATTGAGGCTGCGGTTTCGATTCCGCCGATGAGGTTGCCAGCGGTGAGAGAGGTCCGCTGGGCTTCTAGTTCGTCGCGTTGTCGGACTGCGTCACCGTTGGGGTCGGCTTGGCAGATCCGGACTTTGAGCCCGGTGTCTTGTTCTTTGGCTCGGGCTAGTTGGTTGAATTGGGGGTTCTGTTCGAGCCACCATCCGTAGCCTCCTCCGAGCATGTCGATATGACGGGTGGCCATGCCGAGTAGTTCTGGCCAGGTTTCTTGTGGGATGCCGATGGGGTTGTCGAGCGCGGCTTTGGTGCTGTTGTCGGAGTGGTCAACCAGGTCAGGCCACAGCGTCCTTGTTGGAACCTCAACCAGTTTCGCAGTCGC
>JAAETI010000787.1 GCA_024228555.1 bacterium
TGGGGTCTGTGGTGGCGTGTCGGCGAGCAACAACAGGTCCTTGCACAGATGGCAACGGCCGTGCTGTGCCTTGAGGAGGCGTAGGACGGTGTTGTTCACTGGCAGGGTTGTTTGGTGTTGCCGCTTGGCCCAGTAGCTGGTCAGGGACGGGTCGTCGGTTGACGATGTCGCGGCGACCATCTGGTGTCGGACGATTCTGGTCCAGGAGAACTTGGTGAGGTAGGCGCCGCTGTCACGGTCGCCAAACACCCATCGGTCTCGCCTGAACCGGTTGAACTGGCCGAAGTACCGGTCAACAACCCAGTGCCTCGACTTGTTCTGGTGGCCATGTTTGGCCCACTTGTAGGTGAGTTTCCACATGTAATCATCAAGCGATGAGAACGCTTCGCTTGACACCACCGTCCGGTAGTAGGCCGACCAGCCGCGCACGATCGGGTTGATCTTGCGGACCAGCGCCAAGGCGTTAGCTCCTCGCAGAGCCCTCACCTCGGTTCGGAGCCGTTCCCGGATCCGTCTCATCGCCGTCGGGCTTGGTTTGATCAACAACTTGTTGTTGTAGCGACGGACGTTGAACCCGACGAAATCGAAACCCGAGTCGATGTCAACGATGCGGGTCTTGTCCTCGTTGAAGCTCAACCCTCTCGGCCGAAGCCACTCTGCAAGCTGTGCCTTGACCTGGAAGGCCTGGTCACGAGAGTGACACAACACCACCAGATCATCGGCATATCTCACCAGCACCACAGAGTCCTCGCTCGTCACGGCAGCGGTTGTGCCGAGTTTGCGGTATTGGACTCCAGCGGCTTGTTCCATACCATGCAACGCGATGTTCAACAACAGGGGGCTGATCACCCCGCCCTGTGGAGTTCCCTCCACCGACGGAACGAACCGACCGGCATCAACGGCACCCGCGGTGAGCCACTGCGCCACCTGTTCCCTGGCTGGGAACGTGCCGAGCGCCTCAAGCAGGCAGGCATGGTCGATACGATCGAACGCCGCTGTCAGATCCGCGTCGAGCACCCACCTGCGCTGAGGGTTGGGGCCCTTCAACGTCAAATAGATCGCTGCGATCGCATCCTGACAGCCACGACCCGGACGAAAGCCATACGACCTCGGTTCGAATCGTGCTTCCCACTCGGGTTCCAGCGCGTTGAGTACCCGTGCTTGAAGCACCCGGTCGACAATGACCGGGATACCGAGTGGTCGTTGTTTCCCGTTGGCCTTCGGGATGAACACCCGCTTGACCGGCAGAGCCTGCCATGAACCGCTCCGGCGATGAATCCACATCGCCAGCTCAGCCTTGGCCCAAGGTGTCACGATCGACACCCCGTCAACCCCAGCGGTCAAACGTCCAGCGTTGAGCTCGGTCACCCGCCGAACACACATCAGCGTGTTCGACCAGCTCTTGAGCATCAACTTCTGCAGGTTGCGGACCTTGGCCAGATCCCCTGCATTCGACGCCGTGAAGATCCTCTGTCGTAAACGCCTTACCCGATCCTCTGCGGTCGGCCAATCAACAGCCAACCAGTCCAGGATCTGGTCCTCGGGTCCGTTCACCGCCCCAGCGTCGGTGGCCTCAGCCTCCGAGACCGCAACAGCATCTAA
>JAAETI010000788.1 GCA_024228555.1 bacterium
AGTCGGTAAGCGGTCGTCGGCCGGACTGGTGATGATATAGCCAGTGGTGTTGGGCAGTACGTAGTTTTGTCGCCGGTCGTAGATGCGCCCGCTCTGGATGTTGACGACCGAGTTGAGCTTGAAGTCATAGGGCAGCACGACGTTGCCCGCCAGGCGAAGGATGTGCGTGCGGTCACCCCCCAGCACCCTGTCCGAAGTGGCGCCGTAGAAGATGTTGGGATTGGACATGGTGGTGCTGTCCCAGAAGACAGCGCCCTGTTCACCCAGACCGCCACCGGAGCTGAAAGTCGGGTTCAACCCCGTGGACTCAGACCAGCTGTAGGAGGCCATGAGGTCCCAGTTGTCGCTGAATCGTTTCTTGTAGGTCAAGAAGACGCCCAGGTAATCCTGCTCGTACGGGCGGTCACCACCGAGCGCTCCGGGCCCGGTGCTGTTGCCCTTGAGCCGCGTCGGCTGCACGTAGTAGTCCTTGAGCTCGATCGCTTCTCCGGTCACTTCGTCGGTGATGGTTACCCAATTGAACTCGCCGTTGTCGGCGATGTACCAGCCGAGCATGTCCGTGGTCTGCTTGTAGGCCGCCGAAATGCCGATCGCGCTGGTCGGGGTCAGCTGGTGTTCGAAGCCGAGGGTGTACTCCCAGGTCTCGGCGTTCTCAACGCCCGGTACGAGGCCTACGCCGGTTGCTTCAAAAAGGCCGTGCGAATACTCCCATTCGCCTGTTTCCGGGTTCTGCCACTCATACCACCAAGGCGGCATTTCGGGCGGCGGGTAGTTATAGTCGCCGGCGATCAACCCGGCGTGGAAGCGCCCGACAGAGCCGCGGAGGGCGTTCTCTCCGGTGCCCCCGATGTTCCAGGCAAAGCCGAAGCGCGGGTCGATGGAGTCCCATTCGACTATGTCCCCGCCCGGGATGATCTCGCCGGTGGGGTTGTTATCGTCGTCGAGGCGTGGCAAATCCTTGATCCAGCCCTTGCTGTTATCGAGACGTACACCGAGCTCGAGGGTCACGTTGTTGCTGATTTGCCAGGTATCGGCGACGAAGACACTCTGCGTTTCGGATTCGCCCCCGTAGAAGTGCGGAGTAGCCACGAACCGGTAATAGTACGCGTAGTAGCCCTCGTACGCGGTGCCCACGTAGTAGTCGTACTTGTAACTATATGTTAGGCCAGTAGGTTCGCCGAGTTCACCCATCTGGTTGTACTGGACTCCGAAGCGAAACTCGTGGTCCCCCTTGAGGAAGTCGCTGGCGTGTTGGCTGAGTTTTATTTCCCCCGTGTCCATGTGGCTGTCCCAAAGCCAGGGCCAATAGGGGCTGCCGAAAGTCTCCGTCGGAAACACGGTATAGTCGATGAAGTGCGGCTCGTCGGTCGGGGTTTGGGCCTTCACCTCCTCATGGCTCTCCAAGGAACCAT
>JAAETI010000789.1 GCA_024228555.1 bacterium
AGCGGTTTACGAGCAGGACTTTTTGGATAGCTCGTACGGCTTTCGGCCCAAGCTCCGTGCCCATGACGCCATACGGACCCTGGACCGGATCGTACATCGAGGTGAAGTGAGTTGGATTCTCGAGGCAGACATCATGTCCTTTTTCGACAGTTTAAATCGCAAGAAACTGAAGGAGATGCTCGAGATTCGGGTCGCCGATGGGTCGCTGCTGCGACTCATCGGAAAGTGCTTGCATGTGGGCGTGCTCGATGGCGTGGAGCTTTCCGCGTCGGAGACTGGCACCGCTCAGGGGTCAGTGCTCTCACCGCTTCTGGGGAACGTGTATCTGCACTACGTACTCGATCTCTGGTTCGAACAAGAGGTGAAGCCGCGGTTACGGGGCAGGGCTACCCTGATCCGTTATGCCGACGATTTCATTATCGGGTTTGAGCAAGAGCAAGATGCGCAGCGTGTGATGGATGTACTCGGAAAGCGAATGGAGCGCTTTGGACTGACCCTGCACCCGGACAAGACGCGACTTCTTCCCTTTCGGCGCCCGCCGGCTGGGCAGAAGCGCGGAAAAGGTTCGGCGACCTTCGACTTCCTCGGCTTTACGCTCTATTGGGCGCGAAGCAGAAAAGGACGTTGGGGGATGCTCTGCAAGACCCGCAGTGCGAGTCTGAGACGGGCGATCCAGTCTGTCTACGCGTGGTGCCGTCGCCATCGGCACTTCTCGGTCAAAGACCAGCACGCGGCGCTCACGAGGCGCATTCAGGGTCACTTCAACTACTTTGGTGTGAGCGGCAACTTCAGAAGTCTGCTGCAGATCATCGAGCAGGCGAAGCGATCGTGGTACAAGTGGCTCTGCCGTCGGAGCCACCGCAAGCGTCTCACTTGGGAGCGGTTCGAAGATCTACTTCGCGATTTCCCGCTTCCACAACCTCGGATAAAGGTTCAAATCTGGGGTTCGTAGCACGAGTCACATCAACGGAGGAGCCGGATAGGTGGAAATCTCCGCGTCCGGATCTGGCGAGGGCACGGGGTGGGAAACTGCCCCGGGCTACTCTACAAGCGGGGAAACTCGAATCAGGTGAGGTATCGAAGAGATTTCTGGTCACCCGTGAAGCGGCGAGTGGGAACGGAGGGAGTAG
>JAAETI010000790.1 GCA_024228555.1 bacterium
CCACCGGCCACCGGCGGACTTCACCCGCCGCTGCAGGCCCCGCTCCTGCCGGCCAATCCGAAGCGCCACCGCCCGGCTCGCAACAGCGACCGCCCGGACTCCGGACGTCCGCGATCCAGGATCCTCTGCTTCGCCGTCCCGAGGTTTCCGGTCGACGACGAACTCCACGCTCTTCACGCGCTCGCGGCTGTCTTCGTCGTAGCGATAGCAGACATAGAGGAGTTTCGGCCCAAAGCGGGTCAACAACTCCTTGGTCCCATCCTGACCCGGCCTCAGCGTCTTCAACGTGGGCATGCATTTCCCTCAAAGTCTACCAGCCCGTGGCCAAAGTCAAGCCCGCCGGCTCACTGCCGCGTGCCCCATGTCGCTCAGACAGACTCCGGAGCCTGAATCTCACTCCGACTACCCCAGGCGCGACCCGCAGGAGATCGCCGAGGTCCTGCGCCGGGAATTCAAGCCGGAGTCGGTCAGCCCTGACCCCCGCGCGGCTACTGCGCCTGTCGCGAGCGCCTGAGCGAAGGCACGATGCTGGTCCTCACCGGCTCCGCCAGGCGCTCAACCCCGACCCCTACGTCCGCCACACCAACGCCTCGTTCGGCTGGCGGGGGCGGATCGGGGAGCGGACCCGACTCTTTTCGCGAACCGCGCCTCCGGCGTAACGTTCCTGAAGCGCGCCTCCGGCGCGACGCTCGCGCGCGCCGGATGGGCGTTGTTGCCGGCCTGAGCGACGATTTGGTCGTCCAGACTCGCGGTCGAACCGTGGATCAGCGCGATTTCGGCGTCGAGAATGGCGCTCGAACGAAGGATGAACGCGTTTCCCGCCGGTGAAGAGGTGTCCATCCTAGGATAGACAGCACTCCCGCTGGTGAAGAGGCGTCTATCCTAGGATAGACAGCACTCCCGCTGGTGAAGAGGCGTCTATCCCAGGATAGACAGCACTCCCGACATTGAACAAGGGTCTCTAGAGCGTCGGAGTGCGGTTCTGCCGGCAGCGGCCTGCCGCCGTCGTCGAGTATTCCGAGCTAATCCGAAGAAATCTCTGCGATGCTTCAGCACTCACCAGAAGTGAGCCACTTGTGCTCGCTAAAAGTAGTCCCCGAGCGGATCAGCCTTCGCGATCATCTGATCATCGATGCCGCCGAGGCAGACGTCTTCGATACCCAGCGTGGGGTCAGTCATCCACGCCGCAGGCGTGCTCTGAGGAGATTCAGTATGTATTGGTACCCACCATCATCCACGCCGTAGGCGTGCTTCAGGCAAGCTGGCGGGCCTATTCTTTTTGCGGTGCCGCTGGGTGGGCAGCGCCATCATCCCACGCCGCAGGCGTGGCCGTGGCGGCGGCAGTCAGAGCACGGCTGGGCCTGAGCCGTGCTCGTGTCCGGAGGATGTAGAGGAGTCGCCGGTCACGGATTGCCGTAGAGCTTCCACTCGATGTAGCGGATGTAATCGGGACCGATGGGTTCGTAGCGGATCTCGTCGAGGACCGGCAGGAAGTAGTGAAGAGATCGGATGGGGTGCAGCGGTGCGGCCTCGGGATCGCGAAGGATGCGCCGAGAGGCTGCCAGGGAGAAGGCGGCCTTGATCATGGAAAGGGGAACGCTGCGATCAAAGAGCTGGAGAGCGAGGCGGCGGTCGGCAGGGCGCACCCTGCCGGCGGTGGTGGGAGTCTGGCGATAGGCGTCGAGTAGCTGCTGGACGTATTGCTCGGCTCTGAGGTCGGGATCGAAGACCCAGCCAAGGCAAGCCAGCGCGTCGGGCGAATGGCTCATGACTGTGGTTCGCGCAGAGAGGGGCCGTCGATGCGCAGGGTGTGGCAGTGGTGGCGCAGTCGGCTCAGGAGCGCCTCGACCATGGGTTTGTTGCCGAGGAATTGGTGCCACTCGTCATAGTCGAGGTTGGTGGTGATCAGGGTCGCCCGGCGGTTGTAGCGCTCTTCCATGAGCTTGAAGAAGATGTTGGTCTGCTCGGGCCTGAGGTTGAGGTATCCCATTTCGTCAATGAGCAGCAGATCGAGACGGGCGAGTCGGTTGATGAGCTTTCTGGAGGAATGGTCGGCCAGCGAGGCGTACATGTCGTCGAAGAGATCCTGGGCGCGGAGGAATTGGCCGCGGTAGCCGTTCTGCAAGGCTTTGAGCAGCAGAGCCGAGGCGAGTCCCGTCTTGCCGACGCCGGTGGGTCCGATAAAGACGAGATTCTCCGCTCGAGGGATGAAATCGAGCTCGGCGAGTGTCTTGAGCTGACGCCGGTTGACGCCGGGCTGTTTCTTGAAGGGAAAGGTTTCCAGGGTCCAGCGTTCGGGCAGTCGGGCGCGTTTGATGCGCCACTCCAGGGCCTGCTGCTGTTTGGCGTGCCACTGAGGGCGGACCAGACGCAGGAGGAATTCGTGGTAGGGGATTTGCTGTTTCTCAGCTCGGCGCAGCTCCTCCTCGAGGAGCTCCCCGATCTTGCGCAAGTGCAAGCTCTTGAGCAGTTGTTCGAGCTCTTCGCTCATGGCTTGTCTCCTTTCTTGGGGTGTGGCAGTTGGAAGTAGACGTCGGCGATGTTGCGCAGGACCATGCGCTCGACGCGGTCGAGGTCAAACAGGCCGTAGCGAGCTGCCCGGTCGATGGCGGCCAGCAGTGGCTCACGCGGGTACTCACGCACCATCCTCAGGAGTTGGCGCAGGGCCAGGATCGTTGACTTGCGCCCCTTCTTCTTCAGCTCGGCGACGTAGGGAGCGATCTCGGGCGCCTGCTTCAGCAGCGCTGTCTCCTCGCGGCTGGGTTCCTTCTTGCGCCGGCTTCGGGGCCTCCGATGCTCGGGCAGGGTCGTGCGCTTGGCGCACGGATCGATCACCTTCTGGTGGATCACCGCTGGGGCTCGCTGGGCCTGGATCTCGAGGCGCTCTTGGGTCTCGCGCACCTGCACCTGGCGCCCGATCCAATCCTCCGGGACCGAGTAGCGGTTGGTGTCCAGCGCTACGTAGCCCTCCACGTCGACGGTCCGGTGATGGATCAGGTAAGGCTCGGGGATCCACACTGGCAGAGGTCGCAAGTGGGCTCGCTCGGTGGCGTAGAGCTCCACCGGCTTGGCTTTGAGATGTCTCTTGTAGGTCGCGTTGTTCTTCTCGCACCAGCGGCGCGCCTGCTGGTTCAGGTCCTTCCAGTCGGCGAAGCTCCGACCCGCCAGGAAGTTGGTTTCCACGTGCCAGAAGAGCCTCTCGACTCGGGCCGAGCGGTTGGCGTCGCCCTTCTCGTGAGCCTTGAAGGTGAAGCCGAAACGCTGGCTGAAGGCTTCCATCTCCGGCACCGGAATCATCTCGGCTCCGGTGCCCGTGAGTACCACTACGTGGGTGTTGTCGATCATCATCACCTTCGCCGCGCCGCGCAAGAAGCTCAGCGCCTCGCTCAGGAAGATCTTGCACTCGAAGCGACGAAACCTCGGGTAGCACTGTATGAAGTGCATCCGCGAAAAGCACAAAATCGCCGCCGCGGTCTGGATCTTGCGCCACCGGCCGCCGATCTGGGCTCGATGCGGGGAGGTGTCGTGCTGGGTCTCCTGTCCCGGGTAGAAGTGGTATCGCCCGGAAGGCACCTTCGGCTTCTGGCCGATGCCCTCGCGGCGGCAGAACGCCGTCAGGGCGGGATAGGAGATCTTCACCTTCTTCTCCTGAAGCTCCTCCCACACGCGCGCCAGATTGCCGCGGCACTCGGCGTAGAACTCGAGGATCTCCTGACGATGAGGCTCGGCTTTCGAGGGCCTCAGAATCTGAGGTGGATCGGGGTTGTCGGCGAGGATGACTTTCTTCACCGAGGTGCGGGAGATCTTCAGCGTCTTGGCGATCCGGCGCATGCCGATGCCTTGTCGATGAAGCTCCAGGATCGCGGTTCTCTTTGACTTGCTCAGCATCCAGGGTCTCCTTTTCCAAGGTCGGAGTCGTCGCTTCAGGCGCGTCGACAGGGGGTAGCTCGAGCTCTCGGGCCCATTGCCCGAGCTCGGCCAGTAGAAACTGCACTCCTCGACGCAGCAGATCGCGCTGAGTTGGAGGGATCTTCGTGCTCAGGCGTCGCCACAGACGCAGGCTGCGACGCGTCCGGGCGAGCAGGCGATCGAGGTGATGGAGCAAGCTCTCCAGCGGGTGAGGCGGCTGTTCTTGCTCCAGCTCTTGCTGGACCTGCAGGTACAGCCGCGGATCCTCGATCAGGCGCTGCCGAACCGCAGGCGACGCGTCACGCCAGGCCGCATACAGCGCGGCGATGTCGCGGCTCGTAAGCTGGTGCTCGGCGATCCCCTCGCCGAGTCGTTCACACGCCTCCGCGTCGATGCGCGCCAGCGGCACCAGGGACTTCATCGCGGCCTGGGCGGCGATCTGTCCGCGCCGGATCCTCTCCTGAACCGATGCCGGAAGATCCTGCACCAGAGCCAGACGTCGCGAGACCCAGGTGGGGCTGCGGTCCAAACGCCGGGCCAGCTGCTCTTGGCTCCAACCGGCGCTGCGAGAAAGCTCCGCTAGCAGCCATCCTTGCTCGAGCGCCGAATCGCCCGGGGCGTTGCGCGTGCTGCGCTCCAAAAGCAGGGCCTCGGCTTCGCTCAGATCCCACAGCGTCGCCTGCACCGTGTCGTGCTTCAGGCGCTGGAGCGCCCGAAGCCGCTTGTAGCCGTCGATGACCACGTAGCGATCTGGCGCCTCGCAGTGGCGCACGACGATGATCGGTTGCTGCTGGCCGTGGGCCTCCAGCGAGACCAGCAGGCGACGCTCACGCTGCGGGCTCAGTACCCGCAACGCCTCGTAGCGTCGCTCCAGCTGGTGAAACTCAAGCTCCATGGCATGCTCCTTCGGCCGCCGCGGTGAGGCTCACTAGAGAGCCGGCCGTCACCGCCTGCGGCGCCATGGAGCTTGCACTGAGATTGCGCCAACGGCTATCTGGTCTTGACGCTCAGTCTCCGTAAAGTCATCATAAGCCTCTTATTATCAATAACTTAAGCTCATAACTGGTCTTGACGCTCAGTGCGTCGTTAAGTGCCACTAACTCACGTAGAATCAATCACTTGCGCCTCTATCTGGTCTTGCACATGCCGCAAGACCACTTTCAGCACCAAGACCAGAAAGTCCGTCGCCGCCACCCCGAGCTCGGCATGCGCGAAGCCCCAAGGCAGCGCTCCGAACTCTCGCGGCACCGAAGGTGCGGCAGGAGGCTGCGCCACGCTGCTGTCATCCCCAGTGCGCACTGTCGCGGTCGCCTGCTGCGACGCCTTCGCCGAAGCCGAGCGCAGCTGCAGGCGACGCGCCGTCCAATAGTCCGGGTTTTTCTCCCGCCACGCCTTCTGCGTCTCCGCTCGGCGCTTCTTCTGGCATTCCGGTTTCCGGCACGCCCGCTGACGTTTCTTCACCCGCGGGTGTGGCCAGAATAGGTCCGGACAGAAACAGCATCGCTTCCTTCTTGGCTTGGCCATGCTTAGGCCAACACCGAGAAGCCCGGGCGCAATCCCTCTGAACCCCGACACCAGACGAAGATTCAAGATGAACGATGACTGACCGGAGGCCGTCGTTAGTCTTCGAGTCGAACGTGGCTCAGGTGGGGTGGGTCAGTTTCGGCGAGCAGAAGGGGGTCAATTCCGGCAAGTGTTGAAGGGCGAAGGTACAGCCAGAATTTGCCAGCTTCGCCGACCACTGGGGCTTCGAGGTGGTGGCCTGTCCGCCCTACTGGCCGCGAGCCAAGGGCAAGGTGGAGCGCGCCATCTCCTACCTGAAGGGTAGCTTCCTGGAGGGGCGCGAATTCGTCGATCTCGATGACCTCAACGCCCAGCTGCGGCAATGGCTCGCCGAGGTCGCCAACGTCCGAACCCACGGCACCACAAAGCAGCGTCCGGTCGACCGCCTACCGGCGGATCAGGAGGCCATGCTGCCGCTCGTGGCCCGGCCCTTTCCCGCGGCCGAGCGGGCGCAGCGTCTCACGGACCATGACGCGCGGATCTCCTTCGGTGGCGTGCGCTACTCGGTGGACCCGGAGATTCTCGGCCCCCGGCGCGGGGAGGGCGTGGAGGTCTGCCTTGGCACCGACGAGAGACTGCGCATCTACCATCACGGGCACCTGGTCGGCGAGCATCCG
>JAAETI010000791.1 GCA_024228555.1 bacterium
CCCATTCGTGTTCGACGCCTCGATGAGCTCGGTCGCCGGGAACAAGATCCGCATTGCCCAACGGCTGGGAGCCACGGTGGCCCCAGGGTGGATCGCAGGATCAGACGGAACACCCATAATGACCGAATCGCAGGTCCCCGAGAGCTTCTTCATGCTTCCGACCGGGGGGACTCGCGATGGAGGCTCCCACAAGGGCTACAGCCTGGCTGTGATGGTCGACATCTTGTGCGGGTTACTCGGCGGCGACCCCCCAGGATTCGTCCGCCCCATGGGGGATGTTTCGCACCACTTCCTGGCCTACAAGATCGACGCCTTCTGCGACCCCGATGACTTCGATCAGCACATGGCCGGATTCCTCAAAGGTCTGAGAGAAACCCCACCGGCTGAGGGACATGAACGGGTCCTGTACGCCGGGTTGGCCGAACACGAAACCGAGCAGGAACGACGAGCCAACGGGATCCCTTATCACCCCGATGTCGTCCAGTACTTCAAGGACACCGCAGCCGAAGTCGGAGCCGACCACCGTCTCTGATCTTGAGCCACTAGTGTTTACTTCTGACGGCGGAGGAATGCTCCATGATCAGAAGAATGGACCGAGTCGGTGTCATCGTCGGTGCGACCGTTCTGCTGCTCTCGGCATGTGGTCAATCGTCAGACGAGACCACGACTGGCGACGATTCAACCGCAAGCAACGAAGCTGGAGCGACGGTTGGCGACGACACAACGGCCAACCATGAGGCAGAAGAGACGACGCTCGCCACTACCAGTTCAACCGAGAAGGGCTCGACTACCTCAAGCTCGGCTCCGACAACGTCGTC
>JAAETI010000792.1 GCA_024228555.1 bacterium
CAGAGCTTCGGAGCCATGGGTATGACTCTGGAGATGCCCTTTTCCATCATGAACGGGCGCCTGCGCCTGGCCCGGATATATGAGGGCCCGTCCGAGGTTCACCGGATGGTCATCGCTCGTCGAGCCTTGCGCACCTACGGCCCCCGCGGCTGAGAGGCCGGCCCCGGGCCACACCGCGGGAATCTGGACATGGGAATATCTGTCCAGCCGACCTATCAGACAACCGGTGGGAGGTCCGAGTATTGGCACCTTTGAGTTCAGGCACCGGTTCTGTCAGACCGACTCGGGCGGTTCGGGCCGATTCGAACCTATCCCCGCTAGTGGGAACTCCTCTGTGGCACCTATGAGATCGACGCCTGGTTCTGTGACCCGCACTCGCCGTGGCAGCGCGGCCAAATCGAGAACCAGAACGGGGTCGTCTAGCCATCTGAGCAGAATGTGTCATCTCAACTTCGTCTAACTTTGCGAATCTCGGATTAGGCGAAGTTGGATCGGCTCCAAGCGCCGTGGACGTACCCGCTCGTCGACACTCGTGGGAAGTGGCCTTGCTCGACGGTCGACTCTGATCGC
>JAAETI010000793.1 GCA_024228555.1 bacterium
GCAGAGCGGCCGCAACGCCGGCGAGCACCGGTTTGTCATCGTGGTCCAGCCGCAGCGCTACCGCAAAGAGCAGCATGCTGATCGTCGTGTTCTGGCCACCGGGCACCGCCCGCAGGACCGGGTAGAAGGCCAAAGCCACCACGCCAACCGCTACGACGGGCCAACCAAGTCGGTTGATCCACGGCCCCATGAGGCGTACCGCCGCAAAAAGGGCAAGACCGAGCAATAGCGTGTGTATCAGGAAACCGACCTTGTAGCCCGCAGCAGCGAAGAAACTATAGACCCCCGCCACAAACGGCGGGTACGAGAAATAGAGATACCCGCCATCGTCATCGATCAGCCCTGCCTGCTCCACCCGCTGGCGCTCTCCTGAGTACAGCTCATCCCAGTCGCCCCCCAAAGCGATCTGACCTGCGCCATAGAAGGATGGGTAATCGCCACCGAGACGGCTCTCCGGATCGTCCCGCTCGTAGGAAGCGGTCGCTAATAGCAACGCTCCGGTCAGAGCGACGAGCACGACTATCGGATAGGTGCGGAGGCGCCAGGCGGTGCCGCTGGCAGTGGGGGTAGTTGGATCGCTCACCTGCAGACGATATCAACCACCGGCCGATTAACTGCGGCTATCGAGCGGCCTCCATGACGTCACGGAGCTCACGCTTGAGTTCGTTGACCTCGTCGCGGAGCCGAGCGGCATACTCAAAACGCAGCTCGGTCGCTGCTTCGTGCATCTCCTCTTCGAGACTCTGAATAAGACGGCGCAGGTCATCGGTACCGAGGTCGAGCGGGGTCCGGTCCTTGGTGTCGCGCACCCGGCGATCGGCCGACGGAGCGTCCGAGCTCTGCACCAGCGCCAGGATATCGGTGACCTTCTTCCGAATGGTCTGCGGATCGATTCCATGCTCTTCGTTGAAGTCGGTCTGAATCTTGCGCCGACGATTGGTTTCGTTGATAGCCCATTGCATCGAGTCGGTGACCTTGTCGGCGTACATGATCACTTGACCTTCGACATTCCTGGCGGCACGCCCGATTGTCTGCACCAACGAAGTCTGGGACCGAAGAAAGCCTTCCTTATCCGCATCGAGAATCGCAACCAGCGCCACTTCGGGAAGGTCCAACCCCTCGCGCAGCAGGTTGACGCCGACCAGCACGTCGTACTCCCCCATCCGCAATTCGCTAAGGATTTGGACGCGTTCGAGCGTGTCGATATCGGAGTGCAGGTATCGAGCTTTCACCCCGAGTTCAAGCAGATAGTCCGTGAGGTCTTCAGACATCTTCTTGGTCAGCGTTGTCACCAATACGCGACGATCGCGGTCAGCCCGCTCCTGGATCTCATCAACGAGGTCGTCGATCTGTCCTTTGGTGGGGCGCACAATTACTTCCGGGTCGACAAGACCGGTGGGGCGGATGACTTGCTCGACAACCTGCGACGCCACGTCCAGCTCCCAGCGCCCGGGGGTTGCCGACAGCAGGACACATTGTTTGGTCCGCTCGTACCACTCCTCGAATGTGATGGGCCGATTGTCCATGGCAGAGGGAAGCCGGAATCCATGATCAACAAGCACCGTCTTCCGGCTGCGATCGCCTGCGTATTGCCCGTGAATCTGGGGGATGGTGACGTGGCTCTCGTCGATGATGGTGATGTAGTTGTCGGGGAAATAGTCGAGCAATGTATACGGTGGCGACCCTTCCTCGCGTTGGTCGAGATGACGTGAGTAGTTCTCGATGCCGGCACAGGTCCCGATTTCTCGCATCATCTCCATGTCGTAGGAGGTACGCATACGCAACCGCTGCGCTTCGAGCAACCGGCCCTTGCGCTCTAGTTCGCCCAGCCGGTCGTGGAGCTCGACCTCGATGTCGGCTACTGCCCGGAGCACCCGCTCCTGCTCGGCGACGTAGTGCGTGGCGGGGTATATGTACACCTCACGCATCTCCTCGAGAATCTCACCGGTGACGGGGTTCATTCGCAGGATCCGGTCGATCTCATCACCGAAGTACTCGATCCGGTAGATCGTCTCCTCGTAAGCGGGGAAGACCTCGAGGGTGTCGCCCTTGAGACGAAACTTGCCGCGAACCACGTTGACCTCGTTGCGCTCGTATTGGATGTCTACCAGCCGGCGTACCGCATCCCCGAGCGGATACTCGACACCACGGATAAGCCGCAGCAGCCGACCCTCATACTGCTCGGGCGAGCCGAGACCGTAGATCGCCGAGACAGAAGCGACGATGATGACATCCTCACGAGTCAGTAGCGCGGCGGTGGCTGCATGCCGGAGACGATCGATCTCATCGTTCATCGTCGACTCCTTCTCGATGTAGGTGTCGGTCTGAGCGATGTACGCCTCTGGCTGGTAGTAGTCGTAATAGCTGACGAAGTACTCGACCCGGTTCTCAGGGAAGAACTCACGGAACTCATTGGCCAGCTGTGCAGCCAGCGCCTTATTGGGAGCGAGGACGAGGGCGGGCCGCTGCACCTGCTCGATGAGCCAGGCGACTGTTGCCGATTTGCCGGAACCGGTGATTCCCATCAGCGACTGGAAACGATCGCCACGATCAAGTCCCGCGGCAAGCTGAGCTATTGCCTCAGGCTGGTCGCCTGCGGGCTGGAAGTCACTATGAACCTTGAAAGGACGCATAGCGGCAGCGTAATCGGAGCCACTGACAAGAAAGTGCGGTGCCTACAGATCGCTCGCCGACTTGACCGCCTGCCATACGGCTTCGACCGCTGCCTCCAACTCCTCAATAGAGCCGAAGTTGTCGATCACATAGTCAGCCCATGCCAGCCATTGGTCGCGATCGGGCTGCGTCTGGATCCGGTTTGCCACGTCATTGTCTGCCATGCCGCGAGCAACCGCACGCCCTTGGCGCACCCGTGTCGGCGCATCAACCACAAGACGGGTCCATCCCGGTCCCGCCAACTGGCTGCGCAGCGGAAGTTCCAGAACCACATCCCGGTCCCCGGCCGCGGCCACCCTTGCTGTGATCTCATTGCGAATAGCCGGATGCGTCAACGCCTCGAGGTGAGACAGCTGCTCGCTGTCACTAAACACAATCGACGCCAGCAGCGGCCGCGAGATCCGGCCGTCGACCACGACAGAAGGCCAGTGCCGCGAGACCTCCTCGAAAGCGACCCCATCGGGTTCCAGGACTTCGTGACCGATCCGGTCGGCCTCTACCACGACTGCGCCGAGGCTCTCCAACATCCGCAAGACCGTCGTCTTGCCGGCACCGATTCCCCCACTCACAATCAGGCGCAGCGGCCTCCTCGTATTGCCATCGGGTCTCATACCGCCGACTGTACCCTGTGACGATGCAGCCGACTCGCGATCCCTGGGAACAACGCCTCGATTGGGTTCTCAGCGCCGTGCTGTGGGGAGCGCTCACGCTGTCGGTGATCGTCACCGGCCTCGTCGAGGGTGCTACTGCCAATGTTGGCATCTCTGCGCTTCTCACGGGAGCGTGGGTGGTGACGATGCTGGCAATGCCACGCCGTCTCCGCAACTCTGAGCAATGGGGAGAACTCCTTGCGGTGCTCGGTGTAGTGGTGTCACTCATCGCCATGGCGCTGACTGGTGGATCCGAGTCCGGGTACGTGGTATTTCTCGCCGGCCCCCCGTTGTTTGCGGCAAGTTTTCTCGGCCTCCGTATTGGTCTGGAAACCGGAACCCTGGCCATCGCCGGTCTCTTTGTGGTCGCAAGAGCCCTCGAGCAGCCTTTGATCGACGAGTCAACCATCCAGCCCGCGTTCTTGTACAGCTTCATCGTGATCACCTTCACTCAGGTCCGCAGGATCTTGGTCGAGACCAGCGAACGCAGCGCAGAACTGCAGGCAGCGGCGACGGCTCGGGTGGAGCGAATTCAGAGCGCCCACACTCTTCTGACCAGCCTTTCGGAGTTGGCCAACACCCAGGAGTTGAACCCAGTCACGATCGGTACGGTCGCCCTACGTGACCTTGCCTCGGCAGTACCGTTCAGCGGCGGTCGGGTCAGTGTGACCCGAGAGGATGGCGAACAGGTCGTGGTCGCCAATCTTGGCGATATCGCTGAAGCGACCGTCCCCGAGACCTATCCGATCGAAATGCGCGGCTCGAACCTGGGTCGGCTCGAATTGTGGCCGGATAACGAGATCAACCTCGGCGAGTATCTGCCCGCAATTCAGCCGATTGTCTCCCAACTGGGCCTTGCCTTCGACAACGTCGCCTTGGTGCAGCGCATCGCACATCGCACGATCTACGAGGAGCGCATCAGGCTGGCTCGGGAACTCCATGACAACATCGGCCCGTCGTTGGCATCCCTTGGCCTCCGCATCGACATGCTGATCTACAGCGCAACCACAGACCCTGATCTGGTGCGGCACCTCGAGGGCACCCGCGAGGCGGTCACGGCACTCGTTGAAGAGGTCCGGACAACGGTCAGCGATCTGCGACATGACAACGTGGCCTCAATCGTCGAACAGGCATATGAGATTGCGGCGGAATCCGCCGGGTCAGGGCCCGAGATTCGCATCGCCATTCGGGAACACCGCCCTCCGCGCCCAGCGGTTGCGGTCGAGCTGCGTGCGATCCTCACGGAAGCCGTTCGCAATGCAATCGAGCATGCCGGTGCAACGATGCTGCGCATCGAGGGCGAGGTTGACAGAGACAGAGGGAGCATCTCGATCCATGATGACGGTACGGGCTTCGACCCCGCAGATCTGCCGAAGGGTCACTACGGGGTACTGGGAATGAGCGAGCGAGCCGCCGAGATCGGCGGGCGCCTCGAGATCGAGTCGTCCCCGGGAGCAGGCAGCCGGATTACTATCGCCTGGGAGGCTGATTGAATTGATCATCCAAATCGCTATTGCAGATGACCACACCATGCTCCGGGAGGGCCTTTCACAAGCTCTCGACAGCATCCCTGACATCGAGGTCACCGCGACGGCTGCCGATGGTCGCGAGTTGCTGGAGAACCTCGAAACCATCACCCCCGATGTGATCTTGGTTGACATCGAGATGCCAAAGCTCAGCGGGATCGGTGCCTTGCGCCGCATGGAGGGCGGGCCCCTGGCCATCGTCGTCACGATGCATGCTGATGACGAGCAAAGACGCAAGGCGGCTGCGGCTGGTGCCGTTGGTTTCCTCTCGAAGTCGGCTCCGCTCCCCGACCTGGCCGCTGCCATCCGTGCCGTCGCAGCGGGCGAGACCATCCTGGACGAAGCCACAACGCCAGAGATCCTCGACCGGTACAGGCAGCCTGCTCTCGACGAAGGGGCCGCCGCCCTCACCGCACGAGAACGCGAGGTGCTCAAGCTTCTCGCATCCGGTGTGAGCGGTACAGAGGATCTCGCCGATCGCCTATTCATCTCACAGAAGACCGTCAAGAACCATCTGGCGAGCATCTATGAGAAGCTGGCGATTACCGATCGCGCCCAGGCGGTCGTGGAGGCAATTCGCCTCGGAATCCACCTCTAACACCCCTGGCAGAGAACGGGTCGCTCGACCCATTGTCCGTTGCGGCACATACCAATAATGTTGTCTTCGGATCACCCTGCCAAGGAGGAATATCATGCTCCATATCTGGACTGCACTTGAGACCCGTTTCCGCGACGAAGAAGGCGCCAGCCTCGTCGAGTACGCACTGTTGGTCGCCCTCATCGCCATCGTGGCTTTGATCGCCATCACCGCCGTCGGAACATCCGTCTCCGA
>JAAETI010000794.1 GCA_024228555.1 bacterium
CTCGTGGTCAGTAGTGGGTGTGGCCATGCTCATGTTGAAGTCGCAGCGCAGGTCAGTCGCAGAACAGGAGACCGGAAGCTCACCGACCTCTAGAGACTATCCAGCTACGACCCTGCCAGGAGCAAGATCCCTACCGCACTGATCGGCACCCAAGATCTGCCTGACCGGTCACTTGACCGGGGGCAACGCCCTACGCGATATCACCACGCAGAAATCACGGGCAATAGTTCCGCAGGGAGTGGGCCCAGGTCGGATGCGTGAGCGTACGACGGCGCAGTGCGTTCGCCCTGGTGGCGTGAGTATTTCTGCGCACGATAGTGGTGCCGTTCATCCGTGGACATCGGGTCCGTGAACGCTCGCGACTGTGGGGCACGTCTACGCTGGGCCAAGGGAGATGAAGCGCAAAGAACTCTCGTGTGCCTATCTCTGGCCAGCCTGATCGTGCTGACGTCGTGCGGCAAAGATGCTCGGTCGAGCGTCGGCCCATCGGTCAGTCAGCCGACGAGCGGTTCGTTGACGACGGTCATACCCACCACTATTGAGACCCCGACCTCATCTCCAGGATGGCTCCCGACCTCCTCGACCGGTGTGGGACCGACCAGAACGACCGTGATCGAGATCGAGGGCGAAGGCACGGTCGTCGTGAGGCAACCCAGGGGATGCCCCTCCGAGGAAGGATCGCCGACCGATCTTGATTCCGAGCCAGCGACTTGGTTGGCCTATGGCAACTACCTCCGGTGGACCGACGCCGAGGGTTGTCTCGTTCGAGTCGATGTGATCTCTCACATCCGAGGGGCAGACCACTGCGAGTATCAGACTGCTGAGTACCTCACGATCGGACCGCGTCTGGGTGAGTCGATCACCGAGGACGACGTGCTCCGGGTCGATGCGAACAGGTTCATCTGGGATCCCCATGGCGTCATCCAGGGAGGACCGTACGGACAGATCATCGAGGGCCTGCCACCCGACGGCTTCGACACCGGGTATCGCCAAAATGGCGACGAGCTGTGGCTCACCACCGGTCAACCGGTGGGCCTATATCGGGTCGGGCTCGGCATGGTTCAGGAGTGGCATCCGTCGCTGACTCTTGGCATCTGCATGTAGATGTGCTCGATAACTCACCACGGACTTCTGGCGAGATGCACAACAGCCCCGGCAAGGAGGAGTGCCCGAGGCGATCGCAAACGCGACCACGCAGGATGCGATGAGCGTCGCTGACTCAGCGACGGCCAGGCCGTCATGGTCGGTGGTGAACGGACACCGGTCGTCGGCGTACCCGACTGCTGGATCGAAGCGAAGCTCGTTGCCGTAGCCGTTGCCCCCTCGCAGCCGTTATTCCCGATTCATGTTGCAGTTGGCGACCACCGCTAGGCGTTCGAACTCGTTGTCCTCGACCAACCTCGAAGCCATCGAGCGATCATAGGTTGAAGCCGAACTGGCCGATTGAGAGTGAAGTGGACGGTGAACACCGGGCCCGGGGCTGCGATCTGGGGCCCCAATGCCAGGGAACTCAGCTGTTGAGGACTACTGGCAATCGGGATTGGATGGTCTGCGCTGCTTGTCGGGCCGCAGCGTGGGCTAGTGCCGGGTCCGTTGGGTGGGTGCCGACGATCCCGTAGCCGTTTGCACCGTCGAAGAGGTACAGGGCGAGCCGGAGCCCGTCGCTTCTTTGGAGCTCGAAACCCCAGACGTCGGGGTCGGCCGATTCCTGTTCCACTCCCCGGGTTGCGGTGTTGGTGTTGTTCACGTACTGCTCGGTGGCCGACTCCTTGGCGCTCACTCCCCCTGGGTTGGGGCTGGTGTCGATGAGTAGGATTGA
>JAAETI010000795.1 GCA_024228555.1 bacterium
ACGGATTCGGGTGGCGTGTTCGAAGATGCGATCAACCGTCTCGCCGCTGCTGGTATCACCAAGGGATGCAACCCACCTGCCAACACACGATATTGCCCGAGCAACCCTGTCCTCCGTGAGCAAATGGCAACGTTCCTGATGCGTGGCCTCGGTCTCAGCCCGATTGTTCCTCCGCCACGGCCAGGGCCGCCGACCGGTAACCCGGACGGCGATGCTCCTGTACCTACCGACGGACAAGCCGAAAGCATCGCAAATCCCGACATCGTTATCGGCAACGGCACCGCGGCCAGTTGCACTTCCCAGGCAGTTGTCGATGCGGTCGCCGAAGGAGGCGTCATCGTTTTCGACTGTGGACCGGATCCGGTGACCATCGAAATGCTTGAGGAGGCCAAGGTCTTCAACGACACCGGCCCTGAGATTGTCATCGACGGAGGGGGACTGGTCACCCTCAGCGGTCGTGGCCAGAACCGAATCCTCTACATGAATACTTGCGATCAATCGCTGGTGTGGACGACCTCACACTGTCAGAACCAGGACCACCCTCGTCTCACAGTGCAAAATCTGACTTTCATCGAGGGAAACTCGAAGGGTGACGATCCCGACGGTGGGGGAGCGATCTGGGTGCGCGGGGGCCGCTTCAAGATTGTCAACTCGAGGTTCTTCAACAACGTCTGCAACGATGTCGGCCCGGACGTCGGGGGTGCCGCGGTGCGGGTGTTTAGCCAATACCAGGGTCTACCCGTCTACGTTGTGAACAGCACATTCGGTGGTGCCGATGGCTATGGCAACGTCTGCTCGAATGGTGGCGGTCTGAGCAGTATCGGTGTCTCGTATACGGTCATCAACAGCCTCTTCACGCACAATCTGGCCATCGGCAACGGGGCCAACCCAGCACAGGGTGGCACGCCAGGCGGTGGCAGCGGTGGTGCGATCTACAACGATGGCAACACCTTCACGCTGACGGTGATCGATACCGTCATCGAAGACAACCACGCAAACGAAGGTGGCGGCGCGATCTTCTATGTCAGCAACGATCGCAGCGGGACCCTCCGCATCGAGGATTCGACGCTGCGGCGCAATCCCAGCGACGGATTCGAGACGCGGGAATTCCCCGGGATCTTCTACCTCGGCAACGGGCCGATCCAGGTGGTCAACTCAACGATTGAGGACTGACCGCTAGCTCGGATCAACGATGATCACGGGGATCTCACGATTAGTCTTCGCCTCGTATTCCGCAAACTGCGGGTACACAGCGTTTTGCCGCTCCCGAATTGGCCCACGTTGCGCAGCGTCGGCACTCGTGCGGTGTCGGTGATCGTCTCGCTGCCGAGTTCGAGTGAGACGCCTGGATCAGCGACCACGTTGTGGTGCCAGGGTGCCCACCCGAGGGGTACCGGTGTCGGCCCCGACTATGTGCAGAATCAGAAGCGGGGTACTGGCAGACACCCCGCCGACCTTACCGTCGTTGGCGCAGGACCGGCCTCCAACACATCCTTGGTCTACCCGGCCAGCCTCACCGCTCGCTCTGTTGTCTCGGTCATTGCGTGTCCTTTCCAGCGTGCCAGCACGGCTCAGCATCTCAGACAGTCCCGGCCGTTGGTCCCGATACTGCATTTGGGGTCGAATCTGCTCATTTCCGTGTCAGCTCCACGCCGTCTTCACGCCGTCTTCACACCGGTTGTGTGTAATGGCTCCATCGTGCAGAAAGGAGCACCTGCACGCTGAGACGAATAGCGAGATGGGGACTGCCAATACGCAGGCATCGCGATTTGGGGTCGCCGAAAGCAGATGATGTTCACTGCTATGGAAGGCATCTTGTGATACAGAGGTGGAGAATCAGATGACGGCACAATCAAAAGGAGCTGGGCGGACCTTGCGCCAACGACTAGCGCAACTGTTGGTCCTGGTCGATGAACTACAGGTATGTGAATGGCGAGTCCAATGGGGTTACCTATACGTTCGCAACCGGAGGAACGATGACCTTCGCTGGTGAGGTGTGGGCGAGGTCGAAGGATGGGGGAGCCAACCCAGCGCCCATGCAGATCACGAATCGGATCTATCGCCAAGGATGGCCTTCAGATCCGCTCGCCTGCTCCGTGAATCGTACGCCGTCGAGCACTCTCCATGTGCACAGGAGCTTCTCGACCAACTGCGGTACGCAGCCCGCTGATACCTACTACGTCGTTGCTTACACTGTCGACGACGACGACGGCTGGAATACGGCGGGAGAGGGCACTCTCAGGATGCCGTAGTCCGGGAGGAGTTGAAGCCGATGGCGAGCTGGAGTCGGGCGACGTCTGGCGCCAGCCCGTTCCGTCCTTGGGGGGCGTAGTTGTGGTAAGTGGAAATGCGTTTGCCGTCATCGCCTATCCGATTCTTGCGTTGGTTGTGTTGATTCACCTGTTGCGCTCTGGCTCGCACAGGGCGCGAGTCTTGTGTGCCGGGATTTTCGGTGTGTATGCAATTGAAGCGTTGAAGGAGATTCTGTTTCCGATTCCCGTCGACGGGGTCATCGCTCAGGACTTCGCAGCGGTCGACTTCTGGGCGTTCGCCAACTTCGTTCCACTCAAGGACCTCTTCGGAGAGGTGGCTAACCGCGGTCAGATAATCCGAAACGTATTGGTGGCTATCCCGTTCGGCTTCGGTGCCTGGTTCGTCTTCCGCCGACCCACTGCGACGAGAGTCACGATCGCCGGCTTCGCTGCCTCTCTGTTGGTGGAGACCGCTCAGCTCGGTATCGGCGGGTTGATCGGGTTCATGTACCGCGTGGTCGACGTCAACGACCTGATCCTCAACACGTTGGGGTTCCTCATCGGAATCGCCATGTTCGCGGTCTTTGGTGTCTTCTTCACTGTATACGATCGCTGGATTGGGTCGCCGGACGGGCGCTACTGGTCATACATCAGAGACACGGTCGAGGTTTACAGTCTGGCTAGAGCACGACCGAGAAGGAACTCCCGCAAGCAGGCCACCACACGTGGACAACAAGTATCGTCCAAAATGCAGCCGAATGTTGCACCCGCGACGCCAGATTCAAGGGGCTATCGCACAGCCGTGGCCCATACGTCGCAGCAACGTCATGCGTTCTTGACCATGCGCCGGCGTCACCGGACTGATTCGATAACGACACGCTGACCAGAGACGACAGTTTCGACGTGCTCGGTCAGCACTGGATCGGCGATATGGCCGCCGTCGAGCACGCACAGGCGTTTGAGTTCCGACTTCACTACCTCACTGTCTCCGCCTCCCCTGCTCGGCGATCAGCGCGTCGTATTGCTCAGTGCGTTTCTTCTCCAGCTCAGTCATCGCCGGAACGACCATTTTGCCGGCTCGTGTTCGGAGTTCGCATTCATCGACCGCCGCCCGATTGATCGGGCCCCGACGGACCCGCGCGCTCCTGACTCAAAGACACGGTCTTCGGGTGGTGCCGCCAACTTGCCGACGACGAGAACGGGAGCGAAGAGACAACCGATCTAGGACAAACCCAGTCTCGACTCTGGAGGAGCACAGCAATGGCTGATATCTACGAGTTTGCGGGGATGAATGCCAAGCCCAGCATGCCGGCGATCTTGGCAAAGGAGTTGCTCCGAATGGAATCAACCTTGTCGGGAAGGTCCAGTAGGTCCTTGCGGATCGCGGCGATCTCGCCCGCGGCGATACCCTCCTTGAAGCGAAATATCGCGATGTGGTGAAGCAAGCGAACTCCCTCTCGATTGGCTGCCACGCTACTCGAACCCAGTGCGACGCTGGACGCAACCGTCAGTCGTCATAATGGGCCTATCTCGAGGAAGGTGATGAGCATATGGGCAATGCGGACAGGGTCCTCTTGGCGCAGGCGGTGGAAGAGGCCAGACAGGGCCTCGCCGAGGGCGGCATTCCCATAGGTGCTGTTCTTGCCACCGACGGGGTGGTGCTGGGTGCGGGCCACAACAAGCGAATCCAGCTCGGCTCGCCGATCCGTCACGGGGAAACCGATGCCCTCGAGAACGCCGGCAGACAACCGGCAGCCGTCTACCAACGTTCCACTATGTACACGACGCTGTCACCGTGCGACATGTGCACCGGGGCGATTCTTCTCTACGGCATCCCCCGCGTAGTGATCGGGGAGAACCGAACCTTTGTGGGAGCCGAAGACCTGCTGCGGTCGCGCGGTGTTGAGGTTGTGGTCGTCGACGATCCGACCTGCGTCGAGATGATGGAGCGATTCATCGCCGAGCACCCGACGCTGTGGAACGAGGACATCGGCGTCTAGCGACGTCTACCGCATGTCGGGCGGAAGCTGGCCGATGTAGGGGAGCGTCCGATGACGTTCCGCATAATCCAGTCCGTAGCCGACCACCCAAACGTCGGGGATGGTGAAGCCGAGAAAATCGAGATCGACTTCTCTTTCGGTCCGGTCGGGTTTATGTAGGAGCGTGCAAGTGCGCAACGATGCGGGAGCGTGGGCTTCGAAGAGGCGCTTGAGGTAGGCCAAGGTGTGACCGGTGTCGACAATGTCCTCAACTAGCAGGACGTCCTGACCATCGATTCCGTGTCTGACGTCCATGATGAGGCGCACCGGATCGGCGTGCTCGCTCTCCTTGGCGCCGTAACTTGAGACCGCAATGAACTCGACCCGGTGTGGGATTGTCAGCTTTCTGGCAAGGTCGGCGAGGAAGATGAAGGACCCCTTGAGAACGCCGATCAGAACCAACATCTCGGTATCGGCGTACAGAGCGTCGATTTCCTCCGCTATCTGAGTGACCCGGTTCGAGACTTGTTCTTCCGACAGGAGCGTTGGTGGTAACTGCATGAATCGGACAGTAGCCGATCGCTGTGCACCAAACGGTCAAGGAAGCGCCGTAGCGACCCGAAGGCAACAGATGAACCGACTTCGGGCCGCTGTCATCGTTATCGCACTAGTCGCCGCTTCGTGCGGCGGGGGGAGTTCCGCGACTACCTGCCTCGAGTATGCGTCTGAGATCCACGAGATGATTGACTCGGGTGCATCTGCCGATGAGCTCACGGCGTTTATCGATGAAACAGACGAGCATGCGGCCCGGATCATCAGTGCCGATCCAGACAAGGCCGGTCCGTGTGTCGATGCGATTCTCGAAGCCAGCTTCTCGGCTGCGTTTGACGATCTCGAAGAGCTGCTTGAGGACTAGGGTTGCGTCCGCTTCCGCAGATCGGATGCCAGCTTCTCCATCTCCTCCCAATCCTTCGATAGCGAGAAGCCTGCCTGCAGATTCTGCCCGGCACGATGGAAGGTGACTAGGAGAATCGGGTGACCACCGTTCCAGCGTCCGGCGTGCCACTTGCCAAGCGAGGCGTCAGTGATCTCCTCCCACTGTATGAGCAGCGGGGTCTTGGTTAGTTGCTTGCGAAACTGGACTCCGTGCTCGTCCATCCAGAACTCACCGTTGCCCCTTGCAAAGAACGCGGGACCCCGATAGCGCCTCCACCACTTCTCGTCGATCTCTGTTCCGAAGTAGTTGCCTGCCTTCATGGGTCAAGGCTACCGAGCGGAAGCTCCCCACCAAATTCCATGTATCAGCGCGTGGCGAAGGTGCTCTTGTGTCATGAAGAGGGGGATGATGGATCTAGTTACACTCGCCGCCGGCGCCGCAACGCTTCTGAGTACCTGGCAGCTGGTTCCACAAGTGAGACGCCTGCGCAGCGTTGGTTCCGTTGCTGGCCTCTCCGTGACGTGGGCGTTGGTAGGCGTTTGCCTCAACCTTGGCTGGGTGGGCTATCGGTGGTCGCAGGAGATCTGGTTCGGGTTGCTCTCGCCGGTCATCGCGTCGCTGCTCTACCTGGCGTTGCTCGCCATGATTGTCGGCGCGCGGAAAGAGAACGTTCTTGTCATTGTGGGATCGTCTTGCGCGTTCATTGCCGCCGTTGCCAGCGCCATCCTCGGCGGGTGGGTGGCCGTTGGTGTTCTCCTAGGGGTGGGGAGCACTGTGCATGTTTGGCCCTCGGTATGGGCCCTGTTTCGCGCTCCGGCGCCTCGAGCCGTCTCCCCGGGTACCTGGGCCATCGGGCTCGGCCAGGCGATTCTCTGGGCTCTGTACGGGTGGGGAAGTCATGATTCAATCCACCTGCTCTACGGCTTGGCGACCGCCCCTGGTGCGGGCACCATCCTGGGTCGGTGCTTGTTCCTGAGAAGAAGGCGTAGGTTGGCAGCCGTTGCCGCCGAGACTGCCCTCGCCACGGCATAGAGCGTTCAGCTCTCTGCTTCTCCTTCTTTGGCGATCAAGAACCCACGAGCCCGCTCCGCCAACGGGTAGCGGTCGACCAAAGCCCAGAAAGCAGCGCTGTGATTGGGCTCGCTGAGATGGGCGAGCTCATGAACGATGACGTAATCGAGAACCCACGGCGGGAAATCTGCGATTCGACTCGAGATCCGAATCCGCGAATCAGCCGGAGAACATGATCCCCAACGACGTTTCTGGCGATCAGAGAACACGATTTCGTCGGGGACCGAAAGAGCAAGGTCGTGGGCCAGTGATCGGGCACGGGCGGGTAGGTCGACATCTGCACACGTTGTCTTGCGTTCGATCCGCCCCTTCATCAACTCAACCCAGTGCTGTTCCTCTGCAGTTGACATAGAAGCGGGGATGGCAACCCGCAGTACGCCGTCGACAATCTGGGCGTCGACAGTTTTCCTTCTGCGTTTGCTACGGATGACCTGTGTCTTCATCCGTTGACCGTAACACCGGCATATGACTCATCCGACACGCGTCGGCCTGATTGTCATGGCAGCTATTGCCGCCGCGACCGGGATAATCGCAAACAGCGTCGCCGCCTGCTCGTAACTGCCGGTGACGTCTCTGGCAATAGAGAAGGCCACAGGCCCGAGTGCAGACGCGGCAACGCCGACAAACGTGCTGGCCCCCTGGATGGCACCGATGTGGGTGGTGCCAAACCAGCGGGGTAGCAGAGTTGCCCCGACCGACCGCGTCGCCCCGCCGGCCGCACCGAGGGTGATTGCGTACACGATGATGGAGGCTCCCGGACTGAGATTGGCTGCCATTGCCAACGATGCAGCCAATAGTGCCATTGCCATCGCAAGTAGCCAGCGTCCCGACAGGCGATCACTCAGATACCCGAACAGGATCCCAGCAACAGCAGCGCCGATGGTTTGCGGCAAAAACATCACAGCGGCCTCGGTCGCAGTCAAGCCGGCATCGCCCATCAGCGAGATTTGATGGAAATTGAGCGCCGTAGACAACATCGCTGCAGATGCCCCGACCGCGGCCAGAATCCAGAATCGTGCGGTACGGAGAGCCTCGTTGCGACTCAAAGACGAGGTGCGCACTCTTGTGTGTGCGGCTTCCGCATCGTTGCTGCCGTCCGGGACCTGGCCAACGACCGACGGCTTGTCGATGATGCCGTAGCGGGCAATTGGAATCACCGTAAGCAAAATGATCACCCCAGCCGTCAGCCATGCGATTCGCCAGTTGTAGGCCTCGATTACCAGGCTGAGACCGACCGGCACAACGGCCATGAGAATGCTGACACCGGTACTGAAGAGACCGAGGGCAGTGCCGCGATGTCGATTGAACCAGTGAGTCACGGCCACCGTGCTTACGAGCGAGAGTGATCCCTGGCCGAATAGGCGGATCCCGATGAATCCAAGAGCGAGAGTCACAAACCCCTGCACGCCGGCCATGGCGATCAACGCCGCACCAAAGGAGGCACCGATGACGGTCATCGCTCGCCGCACCCCGTGCGAATCGATTCGTTGTCCAACGAGCGGTAGGCCAAGTGCCGCAACGAGTGTGCCAATCAGGTAGGCAGTTGATACTTGGGAACGGCTCATCCCGAGGTCGGCAATGAAGTGGTCGACGAAGACACTGACGCCAACAGTTTGCCCAGGTCCGGTCAGTGCGCCGGTGACGATTGCCAGGGCGAGAATGCGCCATCCAGAAAAGGGGGCGCGACGACGCGATGCGGACCTAAGGGACATGGCACGAAGTGTAGGTGGCGACCGCAGGCTGGAATCTGGCTGACTTGCTAGCTCCAGTACCAATCCGTGAAGGTTGCCACGCCAATCTGGTCAGCTGCGCTGGACGGCCCGTCTGGGAACCACGCCAATTCCCTTCCTTCCCCGCTCGGTGATTGGGCACATCTACAACGGATGCCGTCGCGGCCATCCTCCTTGGCTGCCGCCCCGATTGGTTGGCAGACCTCGCGGGCGACTATTGCCCCAGAGGGGGTGAGGGGATAGGTAGGTGGTAACCCGACAGCAGCAACACCCTGTGGCGAGTGGATATCGACAACTCGCTGACCTGATGGCAGTCTTGCGCCGACCAAGACAGGACCGTTGTCGTTGCGGAGATCCTCCGGTTCGTAGGGCCAAGCGGATACGAAAGCCCGTATGTTGAGACGCGCTGTGACTATGTCCTCGTTTAGATAGAGAACGGGAAAGCTCTGCGGTGGGTTCCAGCGCCCGCCGGCACTGGCTGCAAACGAGGGATCTAGCGGATCCGTCCATGCCGGATCGGCAATTCGCAACCATTCATGATCATCCTGAATGTCTTCGGTCCTCATCCTTGAGTTAGGGAGAAGTCAAACATGGTCCGGCAACCATCCAAGAGGGCGCGATGCTCGCCTGCCTCGAGCAGGTCCAATAGTGACCGGTCACCGAGCGCTGCTGCAGTACGTCGAACGACACCGGGGATGCGCTCACGCTTCAGGTAGTGCTCCAGGAAATCGGTGGCTACCGACAGATCAGCGATTGTTGCGATACGCCCTGCAGGGACACCCGATGCCAGCCACTTGGCGACCGATTGCCGTGACACGCCAAAGCGACGGGCCGCCTCGGACTGGCTCAAGCCCCAAACCAGGAGGATGCGACGCAACTCACCACCGGCTCGTTGCCGTTGCAACGCTTCCGAAAAGGCATCGAGCCATTCGGGGGAGTGGGTACCGACCAACTGGCTGGCTGCCTCTCTCGGATCGGATACTGGATATGCTGCGAGTGCGTTCATAGTTCGTCCTCCCCTGCAACCATATGTCACCTGCACCCTAATGTCAACCGATCGAGGATGCTGCCGGACGGGTTCTGATCGCTTAGCCTCTCCTGATGCATTTGATCAGCCTCGAAGGCGTCACCAAGAGCTTCCCCGAGAACCCAGTACTGGAGAATGTCTCAATGGGGATCTCCTTTGGTGATCGTATCGGGGTCATTGGGCGGAACGGGTCGGGAAAGTCGACGCTGCTCGCTCTCATCTCTGGAAGGACAGATCCGGATAGCGGATCGATCATTCGGTCCCGCGGGCTGCGCGTCGCCCGGCTCCACCAGGACCCCGTCTTCCCCTTGAACGCGACCGTCGCCGACGTAGTCGGCACCAGCAGGCAGGCAATCGCACTTGCCCATCGCCTTGGGCTGGAAGATACTGAAGCGCTCTGTTCGACACTGTCGGGTGGGCAACGCAAGCGTGTTGCGTTGGCGGTGGCTCTGGGAGCCGAGTGTGACCTCCTTATCCTCGACGAGCCCACGAACCATCTCGATATCGATTCGATCGATTGGCTCGAGGAGCACCTGCGGGCGAGGAGGGAAGCTCTCCTGTTGGTCACTCACGATCGCTTCCTTCTCGATCGTGTTGCCAATCGAGTCATTGAGGTTCATGAACGCAGTCTCCATAGTCATCAAGGCACCTATGAGAACTATCTCGAAGCTGCAACGCGGCGCGATGCATATGAGACAGCCGTCGAGCATCGCCTCCAGCAACGGATCAAGACCGAACTTGCGTGGCTGCGGCGTTCGCCAAAGGCGAGAACAACGAAGTCGCAAGCCCGCGTTGACCGTGCTCACGATCTGCTGGCTCAGCAACGGCGTCGCGCCAGGCAGGAGCTCACGATCGATCTTCCCTCCCGACGGATCGGGTCCAAGGTCGTAGAACTCCACAACGCGGGGAAGAGATACGGCGACGAGTGGGTGCTGCGCCACGTCGACTACAGACTCTCGGCTGATGCCCGCATCGGCATCGTCGGCCCCAACGGTTCCGGCAAAACGACACTGCTGAGTCTCCTGGCCGGCCGCATCGGACCCGACGAGGGGAAGGTCACGCAAGGCAGCACCATCCACCCTGGTTGGTATGGCCAAGACCCCCGCCCGATACCACCGCACACCCGTCTCCACGAGGCGGTGCGGGAGCACCTGGAAGAGGTTCTCCTCAAGAGTGGCGTTCGGGTGTCCGGAGCACAGTTGCTGGAACGGTTCCTCTTCACCCGTGATCAGCAGCAGGCGGAGGTTGGGGATCTGTCGGGTGGGGAGAGACGTCGTCTCGAGCTCCTGCTCAGCTTGATGGAAGCACCCAATCTGCTCCTCCTCGATGAGCCGACGAACGATCTCGATATCGATACGCTCAACGTCTTGGAGGAGTATCTCGATGCGTGGGAGGGAGCGCTAGTCGTAGCGAGCCATGACCGCTACTTCCTAGAGAGAACCTGTTCTGACATCTTCTCGATCGAGTCCGATGGCTCTGTAGTCCACCACCCGGGGGGATGGACGGCATACCGGATCGATGCACACGCCAAGACATCTCCTGCTGTTCCTGCGACGTCTCCTCCAAAAACGAGACCGAGACAGAAGGCACAGCGCCTCACGTATAACGACCAACGTGAACTCAATGAGCTCACCAGCGAGATTCCGCGGTTGGAGCGACGGCGCAGCCTACTGACAGAGCGGCTGGACGAAGCAACTCATGATCACGAGCGCATCGCGGCGATATCACAAGAGCTAGCGGGCGTCATCGACGAAATTGATGCTGCGGAGACTCGTTGGCTTGAACTCACCGAGAAGGCCGAGAGCCTCAGCAAGGACTAGGCGAGCCTATAACGCCTTTGGTCCGCCGGTCTTGCCGTCAACCTCGTCAACGGCGTTGCCAATGTGCTCGACATACCCGGCGATTGCATGGTCCGAGAATGGATCAACCTTGCCCTGCTTGAGGCCCAGGACAAGACCGCGCCAGCGATCCTTCATGCGCTGGCGTTTCGTCATTTTGCGGACTTTGCCATAGGTGTTGATGTAGCGGTGCTGGCCCGTGTGCAGATAGCCCATCCAGGTCGGCGGGATGCGAGGAACGATATCGTTGTTATTGACCCATCGTGTCAGATCGACCTCGACAGTGTTGATATACCTTCGAGTGCCGACTCGC
>JAAETI010000796.1 GCA_024228555.1 bacterium
CCTGCTGGTGGCTGGTCCGTCAGGCAACTATGTGGTGTTCGGGACGGCGGACGCGTCGGTGACGCAAATCAACCTGTCGTCGTTGGATTCTTCCACGGGAGCAATGCTCAATGTCGCGGGAAATGTGCTCGCCAGCGCGGGCGATCTCAACGACGACGGCATCGAGGACGTCCTCATCGGGGATTCGTCGGCAAACCGGGTGTCCGTGGTGTTCGGCTCGGCCGGCGGGTTTCCTGCCACGATTACCCAGGCCGACGTGGTCATCACCGGTCGAGATGGGGATGCCATCGGAGACGCGCTGGCGGCGGTGGATATCAACGCCGACGGTGTGGATGATCTACTGCTGGGTGCAGCAGGGAACGAGCGCGCCTATCTGCTGTATGGGTCTGCCGGGTTCGGCGCCTCGGGGGCCATCACGCTGGCCACCCTGGCGGGGGCGGGGGACGGCCTGCAAGGGGCGTTCTACGATACCGGCCTGTTTGAGACCCTGGATCAGGCCGAGCTGGCGGCGTCTCAGGCCACGCCCGATCTGTTTTTCACCTCCACCGCGCTCGACTATCCGGCCGATACGGATACGGTGGATGATACAGTGGGCCTCAAGACCTTTCTGGGCGACGACGCCCCGGCCAACGCGCCGGACACCGATCTGACCGGCTCGGTGTTCACCTACCAGGGCTATCTGGACGTACCGCAGGCGGGAACCTATACCTTCCACGCCCAGGCCAACGACGGTTTCCGATTGCGCATCGGCGACCAGGTCATCATCGAGAAGACCTTTGGCAGCGGTTTCAGCACGGGCGCCGCCTCGGGTGTGGTCACCTTCGATCGAGCCGGGCTGGTCCCGATCGCATTCACCCATTGGGAAAAGGTCGGCGGCACCGGAGTCATCCTGGAGAGCAACATTACCGGGGAGATGGGGGTTATTCCACAGGAAATGCTCTATACCGTGGGTGGTTACGTGATCCACGGCGGTTCTGCGACGTTCGGCAGCCACGTAGCCGACGCGGGCGACGTGAATGGCGACGGGGTCGAAGATCTCTTGGTCGGCGCTCCCGGAGCCAATGAAGCGGTTCTGGTGTTTGGCGCGGCGCATGCCCGTGGCTTGGAACTCGACGCGCGGCTGCTGGATGGGCGCGATGGCGCCGTACTCACGGGACCCAGTGGCCTGGGCCAAACGCTCAGCGGCGCGGGTGATGTCAACCACGACGGGTATGACGACGTGTTGCTTGGGCTGCGAGATTCCAATAATGAGCGGGGCGAAATCATCGTGGTGTTCGGGGCCGAACGCTTCACCCCGACCGTGGACGTGAGCACGCTGGAGGCCGGCGCGGGCCTATCGATCACGGGGCTCGCGGAGGGTGATCATCTGGGGACGGCCGTGAGTGGGCTGGGCGATATCAGTGATGACGGAATCGATGACTTCGCCATCAGTACGCCGAATTCAGGTTCTTCCAATCAAGGGCATGTCTATGTTGTGTACGGCTCGTCGAGTTTGAATTCTACTGACAGTTTCGACCTGTCCACGCTCAACGGCGTCAATGGATTCCGGGTGGGCGGCTCGACCAGCAATGCTCTGTTTGGGGAATCGTTGGCCGGACCCGGGGATGTCAATGGCGACGGGGTGCGCGATGTGCTGATGGGGCAGGAAGGCAAGGCCAAGGCGGTCTTTGGCGCCCCTACCCGGTTTGCCTTCCAAGCCGTGGATGTTGAGGCAGACACCGTGACCTTCACCCAATCAACAGGGCTGGAAACGGGCGACGCGTTCATCTATACCGGCGCGGAAGGGGCGCACGTCGGGGGGCTCGTGCCAGACACGCGCTACTATGCCATCGTCAATGGGAACAGCGACACGCTGCAGTTTGCGGCAACGACGGCGGACGCAGCGGCCGGTGTGGCCATCGATCTGGATCTGGCCCCGCGCTTTGTCACGGCGGCGGGATCCGGCATTGTCGTGGATAGCGGGCAGTCGATCGGCGATGCGACCAGTAGCGCCGTCGAGTTGGGCGACCTTGATGGCGATGGCGATCTGGATGCCTTCGTGACCGGACTGTTGGGGGCGAACGAGGTCTTCATCAATCAGGGCGGACTCCAAAACGGCACACCGGGGCAGTTCCTCGATTCCGGCCAACGACTCGCCAGCAACCAGAGTACCGACGTGGCCTTGGGTGATGTGGACGGGGATGGCGATCTCGACGCGTTCGTGACCAACTCCAATACCACCAACCGCGTCTATATCAACCAGGGCGGCGCCCAAGGTCAGACGGCCGGGGTGTTTGTGGATAGTGGACAAGTGCTGAGCAGTCAAAGCAGCGCGGCGGTAGCACTCGGCGATGTGGATGGCGACGGGGAACTGGATGCGCTGGTGGTGAACGAAGGCGGTCCGGCCATGCTGTTCCTGAACCAGGGGGGGGAATCCGGCCAGTTCGTCGAAAGCAGTCAGCTGATAGGTGGAGACAATGTCGGTGCGGATGTCGGATTGGGTGATGTGGACGGTGACGGGGATCTGGATGCTGTCATCGTCTACAACCAGAGCGCGAGCCGCCTGTTCCTCAATCGAGGCGGTGTCCAGGACGGGACGCTCGGCCAGTTTGAAGACAGCGGTCAGACATTGGGGCCTGCCAGTGGTGGCGCCAGCCTGGCGCTGGCCGACCTGAATAACGACGGCCACCCGGATGCGGTCATTGGAGTCGATGATGCCCCGAATCTCGTGTTGCTGAACAACCTCGGGGTATTCTCCGATACCGGTCAGCAGCTGGGAGGTGATCAGCTCAACTTAGATGTCGCGGTCGGTGATATCGACGGGGATGGCTATCAGGACATCATGTTCGTCGATCAAGCCTTTTTTCACCAGGTTTTCCTGAATCGGGGCGGAGCGGTGGGGCTCCTCCCCGGCACATTTCTCTCCACCGGCCAGGCCGTCGGTGACGGCATATCCACCAACGCTGCGGCGCTCGGAGACCTGGATGGCGATGGGCAGCTGGACCTGTATCTTGGCATCTTCGCCGAACTATTGAATAACTTTGGGGACCAGGTGTGGCTCGGGTCGTCTAATTCAACCGATTGGCGGGTGTCCGTAGACGACGTGGCCGACACGTTTACGTTTATTGATGACGGGCCCCCCAATTTCTCACCCGGAGTGGCGTTGACCTATCAGGCCGCCTGGAACACCCCGTTGGTAGGGTTGCAAGATGGGGAGACATATTACGTGATCGCGCCCGACG